>JAPKZQ010000016.1 GCA_026393675.1 Acidobacteriota bacterium
CACCTTCCCAATCCAGGCGGGCGCCACCAAGACCTTCTTGCCTGGCCACCAGTTGGTGGTGTCCACGATCATGTAGCGGATCGCCCAGGAGTGATCGTCCACGAGATAGTCTTCCACATGGCCGATGTCGCCGTCGGTCGCGTGGATGTGGTAGCCGGTCACGGCGCGCGAACTCCGCAGGTGCGGGTCGTTCCGCTCCTTGGCCTTCCAGTTCCAGCGCCGCTCGCGCTCGAGTTCCGCGGCACTCAGGGCCGGCCCGGGTCCGAGATAGGGATAGGGATACGCGCCCCAGAGATAGTCCCCCGCCCAGTACGGCGTATAGCCATAGTAGCCATAGTAGGCGGTCTCGTGCTGCCGCGAGACCGACTTATGCACGTCGATATCTGGACTCTTCTCCACCTGGGCCTTCGTCAGCGCGGCCGTGATGCGCTTGTGCTCCCAGTCCATCACGCGGAACGCGATCGGCGAGAGGAGCACCTCACGTTCCGAAAGCCACCCTCCCGTGTCGACCACGACGTAGCGCACCGTGTAGCTCACATCGTCGAAATAGCACTCTTTGACCGTGCCGATGTCCCCGTCGGTGGCCCCGATCGTGAACCCGTCGAGATCCTTCATGCTCCGGAGCATCGCATCCTCCTTTGGGGATTGTTGCTCTCCCGCGCCGCTGTGGTCCTACGGCGGATCGCCCGAAGACTGAGTTGGCTGTCCGCTGTGACTTCCCGGCACCCCCTCTGTGCTGGGGAAGACGCAGTCGATCATCGGTTAAGACGCGATGGCAGGCTGTCCAATACCGCACAGTTTCGAAGAAGGAGGTGGCGACCAGGCGCCCTCGTTGCTCGTACAGTTCACAGGCACGCCAGGCGATCTACGGGGTCACATCGACCGGTGTCTTGGCCCCGGCGTCAGGCATGCGCCACCTGATCAGCGCAACCTTCACGGCGTCGTTCACGACCAGGCACGAGACCATCGCGAAAGCGAAAATCGCGAGCGTCTGCCACCAGGGCAATGGCATGAGTCCCGGAAGACCCGCGAACGACAGGACGGTGCCGACGAGCGTTTCCGCCATGACGGCGGCCACGACAGTCTTGCTGGGCATCGTCGCCCAAAACCAGCGGCGCTCCCGCGCGGATACGATGGAGAACGCGGCGAAGTAGAGCAGTGTCAGGAAACTGAAGGTGTAGAGGGCATCATCGCTCGTCGACAATCCGTAACGTGACCAACCGAACCACAAGACGAGAAGCGCCTCTGCGACCATCAAGGCGCCCAACACCACGGAGACCGTGATGAGATGCCCGATGTTCCACGTCTCCGGTTTCCTGGACGGTCGAACACGATCGGTGGCCAGGGAGATCTTGGCGAAGTCCGTGATGAAGACCAGCAACAGCATCGCAAAGGCGGACATGACAAACCTGCCAGTGACCGCGAACGCGATAGCCACGAAGGCTGTCTTCAGGATCGTCCGGCTGATCTTGTTGATGATGTATGTCAGGATGCGCTGGTAGATCGTCCGCCCCTGCTCGACCAGCGCCACGATATTCGTCAACCCCGGTTCGGTCAGGACGACGCTCGCGGCGCCCTTGGCCACGTCGGTCGCAGTACTGACGGCGATGCCCACTTCGGCCTGGCGGAGGGCAGGCGCATCGTTGACGCCATCGCCCGTCATGCCGGTCACATGTCCTGCGGCCTGCAGGTGCTGCACAACGATGTACTTGTCCTCCGGATACACCTCAGCGACACCGTCCGCACCCGCCAACACGTCCACCGCCTTGTTGCCAGCCTGAGCGCCCGCTGCCTTCAGGTCGGCCATGCGCCGGATGTTGGGCAGCCCGACTCCGTGCGCGATTTCACTAGCGACCGCCAGGGCGTCGCCAGTGAGCATCTTTACCGAAACGCCCAAGTCCCGAAGTTCGGCGATCAGTTGGGTGGCGTCCGGTCGAGGCGGGTCATAGAGGGTCACCAATCCGACCAGGGCAAGCGCGCCCGACTTCGCGGTTGAAACCGCGTCGTCGTGGCCAGGGCCCGTCTGTGCGGCCGAAGCCGCTTCGTCGGGGCCTTGCGCCACAGCCAGCGTCCGATACCCTTTCAGTGCCGATTCGCTGACCCGCGCCTCCAGCGCGTCGATCGCCGGAGGCTCCAGTCTGCAGGCTTCGGCGACAGTTCGCACGGCGCCTTTCATCACGTGCAGGCGCTGCCCATTTTGTTCGACCACGGCTTCGGTCCGCCTGTTTGTCGCATCAAACGGCGCGAAGGAAACGGGCGTGACCGCCGGCCTGCCGTCGAAGATGTGCCGCTCCTTTGCCACGGCCAGAAAGGCGAGATCGATCGGGTCCTGGTTGGCTTCCTGCGACGCGAGTGCGCCGGCGAACAACACGTCGGCTTCCGTCGCGTGCTCCAGCGGGATCACGCCGGTGACGGCCAGCTGGTTCATCGTAATTGTGCCCGTCTTGTCCACGCAGAGTACGTCCATTGTCGCGGCATCTTCCGAGGCGCTGAGACGAGTGACCAGCACACCGCGCTTGGCCAGCTCCTTCGACCCGACAGCCATGCTGACCGTGAACATGACGGGGAGGGAGAGCGGGATCGCGCTCATCAACAGGATGAGCATGAGCGGGACCATTTCCAGAAGCGGCGTGCCGCGCACGAGGGACATGACGACGACGATGCCCAGCAGCGCGCCGACGACGAGGAAGAGCCAGCGGACGACCCTGGCCATCACCGCATCGATGTGGAGCGTCGGTCGCGCCTGCTGTACGAGCTCCGTGGTGCGTCCAAAGAAGGTCTTCGCTCCGGTCAGCATGACCACGCCGTTGCCTTCGCCCCGGCGGACGACGGATCCCGACGAGAGCACGTCGCCGGGCGCCTTGTCCGCGTCCTTCGATTCGCCGGTGAGAGCCGATTGGTCAACGCTCACCGTTCCGGTGAGCAGCTTCACGTCTGCGGGAATGATGTCGCCGGGGCGCACACGGACGATGTCGCCCGGGACCAGATCCCGGGCGGGGATGACCTGCCACTGTGCCTCGCGAAGCGCACGCGCGCTGACTTGCAACCGGCGCCGCAACGTCTCGATCACGCCGGCGGCCCGGTGCTCCTGCGAAAAACTCACGGCGGCGTTGATCACGAGCAGCGCACTCACCACCGCGAGATCAGAGAATTTCTCCAGCACCGCCGACAGGACCATGATCAGTTCGAGCATCCACGCCGACAGGCCCCAGAACTTGCCGAGAAACATGAGGACCGGGTGTTGTTTCTGTTCGGCCACTTCGTTGTAGCCGTGCTCCTTTCGGCGGGTGTCCACCTCAGCGTGCGTCAGACCGGTATCACGGTCCACATGGAGCGCCGCGAGCGTGTCGGGGACCGACGCGGAGGCGATGTCGGGGGGCTTGGCGCCTGCTGGCTTCGAGGGCGCCGGCGACGTTGTATGTGCCATGAGCGTGACTCGTTGAACGTCACTTCGCGAGCAGCATGCGGATCGTGTTCAATTCCCGCCGACGTGTGGCGGTGGTCCTGGGATAGGCCATCTCGAGTTCATTGAGCGCATCAAGGACAATTTGGGAAACAATCAACCGGGCATTCTCCTTGTCATCGGCGGGAACGACGTACCAGGGCGCGTAACGGGTGCTTGTCGCGTTCAGGCAAGCCTCATAAGCTTTCATGTACTGCTTCCAGTATTTCCGCTCGTGAATGTCCGAGAGGCCGAATTTCCAGTTCTTGCCCGGCTCATCAATGCGCTCGAGAAATCGCTTTCGCTGTTCTTCCTGCGACACGTGCAGGAATACTTTGATAATCCGCGTTCCGTTACGATGAAGATGGCGCTCCAGGTCCACGATGGAGCGATATCGCTCTTCCCAGATCGTCTTCTCGTCGCGCAATTCGCGTGAAAGCCCCTGGCTGCGGAGAATCTCGGGATGCACCCGGACAATCAGCACTTCCTCGTAATAGGAACGATTGAATATGCCAATCTGCCCGCGTTCGGGAAGCCGGCCCGTCGTGCGCCAGAGAAAATCGTGTTCCAGTTCGTCGGCGCTCGGTTGTTTGAAACTGAAGACCTGGCAACCTTGCGGATTGACCCCGGACATGACGTGCCGGATGGCGCCGTCCTTGCCGGCAGCGTCCATCCCCTGAAAAATCAACAGCAACGCATAGCGGTTGGACGCGTAGTGGAGGCGCTGCAGCGAGCTCAACTCCGCAACGTGTTCTCCGAGGACGGCGTGATACCGCTTCTTCGACTTACAGAAGGGCTTCACAATCGTTGGCCACTCTCTGAGGGTGACCTTATCTCCGGGCTGCACACGGAACTGCTTTGAATGGATTTTCATCGTCGTCTTCTCCGTGTCACTGGATGCGTGGGTTGCGCTCATTCCCCAAACCTGCGAATGAACCAGGTCTTCACCACTTGCGTCAGCACTGCGTAGCCCACCAGCATGATGGCCAGAAACAGCCAGTACAGCGGCGGGAGCGGGACAAACCCGAGCGTGTTCGCCAAGGGCGACACCGTCAGCCAGGCACCGACCGCGACGATGAGCAAGGAAGAGAGGATGAGCGGCCAACTCGCCCGGCTTTGGATGAACGGGATCTTGTTGGTGCGAATGACATGGATGATCAACGTCTGGGTGAAGAGCGACTCCACGAACCAGCCGGTGTGGAACAAGGCCGGGTTGTGCCAGCAGTCGAAGACGTACAGCATCAGGAAGAACGTCGCGTAATCGAAGATCGAGCTGATCGGCCCGATAAAGAGAATGAAACGCAGGATCTTGCCAATCGTCCACTGGCGCGGCCTGGTGAGCCAGTCCTGATCCACCTGGTCGGTCGGGATGGTGGTTTGCGAGAAGTCGTACAGGAGGTTGTTGGTCAGCACCTGGATCGGCAGCATGGGCAGGAACGGCAGGAACGCGCTGGCCCCCACGACACTGAACATGTTGCCAAAGTTCGAACTGGCCGCCATCTTGATGTACTTCACGATGTTGCCGAACACCCGCCGGCCTTCCAGCACGCCCTGCTCCAGCACCAGCAGACTGTTTTCCAGCAGGATGATGTCAGATGACTCCTTGGCGATGTCTACCGCACTGTCCACTGAGATGCCCACATCGGCGGCCTTCAGGGCCGGGGCGTCGTTGATGCCGTCACCCATGAACCCCAAGACGTGGCCCTTGCTCTGGAGCGCACGGATGATGCGTTCCTTGTGAGCCGGGACCAGCCTGGCAAAGACGCTGGTGGCGCTGGCGGTCTCGGCCAGTTCCGTCTCGCTCATCGTCTCGATTTGAGAGCCGAGCAAGAGATGCTCGACCGGCATGCCCACTTCCTTACAGATATAGGCGGTGACGAGCTCGTTGTCGCCCGTCAGGACCTTGACGTCCACGTTCAAGCCGTGAAGCCGGCTCAACGCCTCCGTCGCCGTGTCCTTTGGCGGGTCGAGGAAGGCCAGGAACCCCAGCAGGATCAGGTCCGATTCATCCTTGATCGCGTACACCGGATCATCTGAAGCGCCCGGCATGTGCTTGTACGCCAGGGCGACGACCCGAAATCCCTGACTGTTCAGGTCGTCAGCCAACTGTCGGCGTTTGGCATCGTGCTCGGGCAGAACCTCGATGACCTCCCCTTTGGCTTCCACCCGGGTACACTGGCTCATCACTTCATCCACCGCGCCCTTGCAGATGAGCGTGTTCAACCCGGTGTCATCTTCCACCACCACCGACATGCGCCGGCGGACGAAGTCGAACGGGATCTCGTCGATCTTGCGGTACTTCTCGTCCGCTTTCAGGTGCTCTCTCAACTCCTCATGGTCGAGGACCGCCTTGTCCAGCAGATTCTTCAGCCCCGTATGGTGAAAGCTATTCAGGTAGCCGTAATGCAGCACTTTCTCACTGGGATCGCCGTACACGTCCAGATACTTTTCGAGCACGACTTTGCCCTGGGTGAGGGTGCCGGTCTTGTCGGTGCATAGCACGTCCATCGCGCCGAAGTTCTGGATGGAGTTCAGGCGTTTGACGATCACCTTCTTGCGCGCCATGGCCAGCGCGCCTTTCGACAGGTTGACCGTCACGATCATGGGCAGCATCTCGGGGGTCAACCCCACGGCCACGGCCATGGCAAACAGGAACGCTTCCACCCAGTTGTGCTTGCTCAGTCCGTTGATGAGGAACACCGCCGGAACCATCACGGCGATGAAGCGGATCATCAGCCAGGTGAACTTGTTGACGCCCTTGTCGAAGCTGGTCAACTGGCGCTGGCCGATGATGCGGGCGGCTAGCGATCCAAAGTAGGTTCGGTCCCCGGTACGGATGACCACGGCGGTCGCGGAGCCGCTCTCGACGTTGGAACCGAGGAAGCAGAGGTTGGGTTGATCGAGGGGGTTCTCCACATCGACGGGCGCCAGTCCAGCCGTTCGCTCCACGGGCAGCGCTTCACCGGTGAGGGCTGCCTGATTCAGGAACAGATCTTTGGCGGACAGCACTCGCACATCAGCCGGCACCATGTCACCAGCTGCCAGCCGGATGATATCGCCAGGCACTAACAGCTTGAGCGAGACTTCTTCTTCCTTGCCGTCTCGCACCAGCGTCGCCGTGTTGCTGACCATCGCTTTGAGCTTCTCGGCCGCGTTATCGGCCCTCGTCTCTTGGAAAAAGCGCAAGACGACGCCCAGAACCACTATGACGAAAATGACCACCGTTGCCCGCAGGTCACCAGTGAGATAGGACAGCACGCCCAGCGCCAGGAGCAGAAGGACCAGTGGATTCTTGATGTTTTCCAAGAGGCGCATCAGGGCCGAGTGACGCTTCTCTCGGGCAATCTCGTTGGTCCCGAACTGCTTCAAGCGAGCATCGGCTTCCGCCGTGCTCAGCCCGCTCGGTTGTGATCCAAGCCCCTTCAGGACGGTATCGGCATCGGTACGGGCCGTTTCCAACAGGTGAACGGGATCATCCGCCCCGTTTCCGCTGGGGAAGTGACCTGGGCGCTGAGAGGCGTCCGGCGTCTTCTTGGAGATGTTCATCATGCCTCTACTGGGGGTGCCTGTTGGCCATGGTGTTGCCTCCAGAGTCGTGTGCGAATGGACGTCAATTCCTTGTCGCCGCGGACGTGCAGGTTCTTGTGGTTGGTGCGGCCGTACGTCAGCCGGTGGATCAACCACGGGTAGGCATCGAAGGCGAAGATGGTCGGCTTGTCGTTGGTGAAGAGCGAATCACAATCCGCATCGGTCAACCCGTGCGGGTGTTCGGCTTCGAGGCGCCTCTGCAAACCGAGCGCCCGACCCACTCACGTATATCGTCAGTGGCCGGGCGCTTGTTCAGGACACAACCGTCACTACCGAATCGACTGGAAGTTGAGGATGGTCGCCGCAATGGCGCCCAGAATCGTACCCCTCCCGTTGACGTACGTGCCGTATTGATAGCGGCCGTTGTAGCCATCTTGGTAGCCGCGACGGAAGCCCTCGCGGAAGTAGGTGTTGTAGTCGGCCCGATCGACGTAGAAGCCGCCATAACCGTAGTTCGCATCCTGATAGGCATAGGCGTTCTGGTAGTTGGAACCCCAGCGATCCTGCCGGTCTGCCATCCCCGCGCGAACGCCCTGTTCATAGCCGTAGTTCACGGCCTGCCGAAGCAGATCGGCGCCGGCCTGGCTCGTCTGGTAGTACTGGCCTCCACGAGAGTACCGATAGCTAGGGGCCGTGGTGAAGTGGGGATCGGACCTGTAGTTGTAGTTCCCCTGAGTCTGGATACGCGACCGCTGCTGATTGAGCTGCGCCTGGTACTGCTGCTGAACGTTGTACTGCGCCGTACGTTTCTGCTGCTGGAGTTGCGCTGTCTGCTGCTGTGCCACACGCTGCTGCTGATCCAGTTGGCCACGGTACTGCGTCAAACGCTGCTGTTGCTGATCAATCAGCTTCTGCTGATCCTGCTGTGCCAGGCGCTTGGGCTGCGGCTTGGCCTGCGCCTGCTTCTTCTGCGCCTGTTGCTGTTGCTTGTCCTGCTTTTTCTGATCCTGTTGCGGTTGAGCGCTGATCGTGACGCCCATCCCGAACAGCGCGACTGCGCCGATGCCAACCGCCACGACCAGCCGATTCAAGACATTGACTCTCATTGCACACCTCTTTCCAAAGTCCGTATCACTCGCCGTCAAACCCTGAGAGCAAGCCGCCTCACCTACGTGACCGGGCGCGCCCCTGCCTCGATGCTCCCCGTGCCGCATGCATGTTCATCATGCCGTCCCGCACCGGTCGGCCTGACGTACGACTCGTACTAAACAGATTAGGGCAATCGCCGACGAGCGTCTGTGCCGTTGGGAACACCCCCGTTTCTCCGTCGGGGTCGTTGCGCGGGGGAAGGCGTTTGCCGTCTCACGCCCCCCAACTGTGCGTTCTTGCACATGCGCTCAGACGCCGGACTGATAGGCTCGTGCCGTTGACGGGTGAGTACAAGAGCGGGTCAAGGAACATTTCACAATTGGAGGTTGCACATGTGGAACAAAGATGAACGCGCCGGAAAAATCGATCAGACGAAAGGTCGAGTCAAGCAGGCGGTCGGCGATTTGACCGCCAACAAGGACCTGAAGGCCGAGGGTCGGGTGGATGAGGCCGCGGGGAAGGCCCAGGCGGCCGTGGGTCAAGTCCGTCGGAAGGCCGGCGAAGCGATCAAGAAGATCGGCGAAGCCGTGAAGCGGTGAACCCGGGCCGGCGGCCTGCCCTGGCTCAGGCCGCCGGCGAGACCGGAGTCTCATACATATCTCACGTGCGGCCCACCGTATTGCACACGCACGGCTGAAGCTCGCGTCGGCTTTCAGGACATCACGACCATGGAAACACTCCCCATCAGCCCGCCAGCCACATCTGCCGCGACAGCCCATACCGAGCCTGCAACCGCCCTGACGGCTCGTCACGTGACACGTCCAACCTTCCTGCGGCGACGCAGCCTGTGGCTGATTGGCGCACTCCTGGTCGTCGCCGTTAGCGCGGGCTGGTATTACTTTGCGTATGGCACAGCCAAGATCGTTTATGCCACGGCCGCCGTCGAACGCGGCGATGTCGAGAGCACGGTCGTGGCGGCGGGCGTCCTGCAG
Organism: Acidobacteriota bacterium; assembly: GCA_026393675.1. NCBI lineage: Bacteria > Pseudomonadati > Acidobacteriota > Acidobacteriota bacterium. Next base: position 9,052 of record JAPKZQ010000016.1, read on the forward strand.
CCCGTCAGGTATGTCGATGTCGGCGCTCAGACCTCCGGCAAGCTGAAATCGCTGAAGGTCAAGCAAGGCGATCACGTCGAAGAGAACCAGTTGCTCGCGGAAATTGACCCGGTCCTGGCGGATACCGCGCTCACGTCCGCCAACGCCACGCTCGAGAACATGAACTCACAGCGCTCGGTGAGACAGGCGCAACTGGTGCTCGCTCAGGTCCAGCGGGACCGCAACGAGCAACTCTTTACGAAACTGATGCTCTCCACCGACGACCGCGACGTGACCCGGGCCAACTACGATGTCGCGCTCGCCAACGTCGCGTCGCTCTCGGCGCAGATGAAGCAGGCGACGGCGGCGGTCGACACGGCGACAGCCAATGTAGGGTATACGAGAATCACGGCGCCGATGACCGGCGACGTCGTGTCCATCGCCGCACTGGAAGGGCAAACACTCAACGCGAACCAGCAGGCACCGAATATTCTCCGGATTGCCGATCTGGGCACCATGACCGTCCGGGCGCAAGTCTCGGAAGGGGACATCGTCCGCGTGAAGCCCGGCCAGGACGTGTACTTCACCGTTCTGGGCCAGACCCGTCGCTGGAAGGGCAAGATCCAGCAGATCCTTCCCACCCCGGAACTCATCAACAACGTCGTGTTTTACGACGTGCTGTTCGACATTCCGAATCCGGGGCGTGAGCTGAGTATTCAGATGACGGCACAGGTCTTCATCGTGCTTGCACAGGCGAAGAACGCGTTGCTCATACCGACCGCAGCCGTCGGCAATGCCAGCGAAGGCGCGACCATCAACGTACGGGTACTGAACGCTGATGGCCGCATCGAAGTGCGCGCGATCACTATTGGCATCAAGAGCGAAATCTCCGCGGAGGTCACCAGCGGTCTCAAGGAGAAGGAACGGGTCGTGATTGGTGGGACACCACCGGCACAGGGCACCACGAGAAGCCCGCTGGCCGCCGGCCGCAGGGGTTTCTGATGCCGTCGCCGATCCTCGTCGAATTGCAGGCGGTCAGCCGCACCTATACGTCGGGCGGCGAGCCGCTGACAGTGCTCACCGGGGTCAGCTTGGCGATTGAGAGCGGCGAATTCGTCGCCATCATGGGCGCATCCGGCTCGGGCAAGTCCACCCTCATGAACATCATCGGCTGTCTCGACAAGCCGTCGAGCGGCACCTATCGCGTCCGCGGCATCGACATCGCCACGCTCGACGGCGACGCGCTGGCCGCTCTGCGGCGCGATACCTTCGGCTTCATCTTCCAGCGCTACAACCTGATGTCCGACTTGAGTGCCGTCGAAAACACCGAGGTGCCGGCCGTGTACTGCGGCATGGCGAGAGGGCAGCGGGAGACGCACGCCAGCGACTTGTTGCGCGAACTCGGTCTGGGCGACCGGCTGCAACACCATCCCAGCCAGCTCTCCGGCGGCCAGCAACAGCGGGTCGCCATTGCTCGCGCGCTCATGAACGGCGGGCCGGTGATCCTGGCCGACGAACCCACTGGAGCGCTCGACAGCCAGGGCGGCAAGGAGGTCATGGCGATTCTCGAGAAACTGCACGGACTGGGGCACACCATCATCGTGGTGACCCACGACAGCGACATCGCGGCATATGCGCACCGCATCGTTCGCATTACAGACGGGCGTATCACCTCCGACGAGCAGCAGCAGAAAGGGGAGGCCGCTCATCAGGAACCCGCCGCCGACACCGGAAAGGCTGCTGCCACGCCTGGTGTGGCGGTTCTCGGCGAAGCGCTGAGCATGGCGTTCCGTTCACTGCTGCGCAACAGGATGCGAACCGCGCTGACGATGCTGGGGATCATCATTGGCGTGGCCTCGGTGGTCGCGCTGATGGCGATCGGCAACGGCGCGAAGCAGGATGTCCTTGATCGCATCCAGGCCATGGGCACCGACTTGCTGAGCATTGAGCGCGGACCGGCCGCCGTTCGCGCCTCAGGCGCGACGGTGACCAGCTTCTTGCCCGAGGATTTGCCGTCCATGGTCACGGTGCCGGGTGTGGCCATGGCGATTCCGGAAACGGAACTGTCGTCGCTGCTGCGCTTTGGCAACCAGGACTTGATGGTCTCGGCGATCGGCACCGGCGACGCCTTTCCCCAGGTGCATGACTGGCCGGTGCAGTCCGGCGTGTTCTTCTCGGCCGAGCACGTGACGCGCTATGCCCAGGTCGTCACGATCGGCCAGACCGTCGCAAAGAACCTGTTCCCCGCCGGTACGAATCCGATTGGCCAGTATGTGCTCATTGGCAACGCGCCGTTCCTGGTCATTGGCGTGCTAAGCAGCAAAGGCTCGACCGGGCGGGGTGACGACCAGGACAACGCCGTCTGGCTGCCCTACACAACGGCCGGAGCACGCATTCTTGGACAGCGCTTTTTCAGGCGTATGGTCGTGAGAGTGAAGCCGGGCGCGGACATGAGCATGGTGCAGGCGGGACTCCGTACGCTGCTGATCACCCGCCATGGCAAGGAGGACTTCAACATTCGGAATATGGCCGATACCATCGAGACGGCCAATGAAACGCAGAACACGCTCACCTACCTGCTGGCGGCCATTGCCGTGATCTCGCTCATTGTCGGCGGCATTGGCGTGATGAACATCATGCTGGTCTCGGTCACCGAACGGACTCGCGAAATTGGCATCCGCATGGCGATTGGCGCGCGCAGCTTCGATGTGTTGTTTCAATTTCTGACCGAGGCCGTGATGGTCTGCTTTGTCGGCGGCCTGGCGGGTGTCGTCGTCGGCATTGGCGGCGGTCTCTCGACCTCCGCGATTGTCGGCTGGCGCGTGATGTTCACGGTCGCACCGATCGTCCTTGCCTTCGCGTGTGCGTTTCTGACGGGAATCGTCTTTGGCTATCTTCCGGCCAGAAAAGCCGCACACCTCGAGCCCATCGACGCGCTGGCTCGGGAATAGATTGGCGCGCTACCCCTTCTTGATCGGCACGCGAACCTCGACCGCCTGATCGAGCGGAAGCGACAGCACGGTGCCGCGCGGCAGCAAGATCTGCGGACCGCGCGTCGACAGCACCACGGCCGTACCGGCGCCTCCGCCGATGCCCGCGCCGATCGCGGCACCCTTCCCGCCGCCAAACAGAGCGCCGATCAGCGCGCCGCCAGCGGCCGGGATGCCGATCGTGGCGATGTCCTTGTTCTTCCCTGAGGCCGCCAGAAACCCGACGCGCGCCGAGATCGGGCACTGCTCGTCGCGCCCCGCAACCGAGACCGAGCCGAAGAGGAGTGCCAAGCTGGCGCGGCCCTTGACCTTTCCGCCCGGCTGGGCCGTCGCGACCGCGCCCCTGACGACGCTGCCTGCCGGAAGGACCTCTGTGTCGTCGACGACCACGGCGGCGGTGAGCGTTGCTTCGATCGGATCTTCAACGCGACTTGAGTCCGAGCCGACCGCCGAATTCAATCGGACGGCGAGCCTCGTGCCCTCCGGGAGCGTGAATTCGCGGAACGTCGCGATCGCCGATAGCGGGGCTGGCGTCTGGTCCACCAGTTGCACGCCGACGATTTGATCGCGGGGGACCAGGCGGCTGGTCGACCCCACCGTGACCCTCACGGTCTTGTCGTCGCGCGCGGTGAGCGTGCCGCGTACCACGCCGCCGTCCTGTCGCGTGACTTCAACTTTCGTGCCGATCGGCACTTTCTCGAGATCAATTCGATTGGCGCAGCCGGCACCGGCGATGATGAGCGCGAGAGCGACGGTCGGTAGAATCTTCATCATGGTTAGTCCCCGTGTCCTGTGGAAGGCATGTGGAATCAGTCACTGGCCGAGTGCCCCCGGACCAGCGGGCTCCCCTGCGATCGTGTTGCCCGGAGCCTGCCGCTCGGCAGCCGCATGTTCGATGGCGGCGTTCAATTCCGCGCCGATGAGAATCGCGAGGCCCGACGCGTAGAGCCAGAGCAGCGCCACGATGACGCCACCAATGGCGCCGTACGTTTTTTGATACTCCCCGAAGTGGCCGGCGTACCACTTGAACCCGAGCGACGCGAGCATCCACAACAGGGTGGCCACGATTGAACCCGGCGTGATCCACGCCCATCGCCGCCGCACGTCGGGCGCGAAGTAATAGACCCACCCGAGCGCCGTCACGATCAATCCGAAGACGAGCGGCCACTCCACGATCGCCCACATCCAGGCGAAGCGCCGGGGCACGCTCACGCTGTTATCGAGGTATTCCGCCAGCATCGGCCCGATCATCACAAGCGAAACGGCGATCAGTGTAAACGCGACCAGCACCACGGTCAGGCCCACGGCGAGCAGACGGACCCGCCACCAGGCGCGCCCCTCCCTGACGTGGTACGCGTGGTTCAGGGTATCGATGATGGCCGTCATCGCCGAAGAGCTGCTCCACAGCGCACCCAACAGACTGAGCGTCAGAAGGCCGCTCGGTGGTCCGTTCGCGATCTGGACGAGTTGCTCCCGGACCAGGATGAGGACATCGTCGGGCGCCACACGCGCGAGGTTTCCCACGACTTCATCAATCAGCTGCTGCACCGGGAGGGAGCCGGCAAGGGCCACCACGAACAGCAGGGCGGGGAACAGGGCGAGAAACCAAAAGAAGGCCAGTTCGGCGGCCCAGCCGAGACAGTCGCCTTCATAGATGGCGCGGCCCGTGCGCTTGAGGATCTCGCCCCACCGGATGACGGACTGCGACGACCGCATCGTTTCCAACCACCTGATTGTGCAACCGACGCGACGTCCACGCCTGTTCACTTTGGAACAGCCCAACGTCAGATGGTGAATGTACTGTCCACAATCAAGGCTTTCGACACATGTATCGATTCATCCTGATCGTCCTCGCGGCTCTGTCGGTTGCTTGGTACCAGAGATTCGGGTGGCTGGATGAACGGCAAAGATGCTTTCGGTTGTGAGCGACTGGGGTCGGGTAGGAGGACGTGTGATGGCCACTCGTGGGAGACGCGCAAGGAAGCCATCCCGTGTGACGCAGGCGGGGGCGTATCGGCGCTTCTGGAACGACGTGGGCAGCCGGTTCCCCGACCTCGGCGGGGCGGCCTCGACCCGCTACTACTCGGACAATGAACGCCGTCTCTTTACCGAGCACTTTCCGGCGCTGGAGGGCCTGAGCATCTTCAAGACCGATCTGTGGGACGAAGCCAGGAACACGCGTATCCTGGCCTGGGCCAGCCAGCAGGGCGCCCACGTCTACGGCATCGACATCTCAGAGCCCACAGTGACCCGCGCGCGCGCCGCCTTCGAACGCCAGCCGAATTGTTGTCACGGCGCGGTTGCCGACCTCCGCGAGTTGCCCTTCCACGATGCGAGTTTCGATGCCATCTACTCGATGGGCACGATCGAGCACTTCGACGAGACCGAACGCGCGGTCGAAGAGATGGCTCGCGTGCTCAAGCCTGGCGGGCGCGCCATCGTCGGTGTGCCGAACCGCTACGACCCGTTCCTCCGGCCGCTCGTCGTGGCGATGCTCCAGGCCCTGGGGCTTTACGCGTACGGGTACGAAAAGTCCTACTCGCGCCGCGCTCTGAGGGAGATGCTCGAGCGGGCCGGCTTCGCGGTGGTCGCCGAGACGGCGATTCTCTTCATCCCGGGCTGGCTCAGGATGCTCGACCTCGCCTGCCATGCGTGGTGCCGGCCGCTCGCAAAGGTCACGGGCGCCCTCGTCTGGCCGTTCGCCTTCCTCGATCGACACCTGCCGGCCGTGCGGAGACACGGGTATCTGCTCGCGACGGTCGCGGTGAAACCGGAGCGCTCGAGCGCCTAAGGGCTCGTCACGTCTCGCCGTTTCTGCCGCGCAGCCGAGCCGCGCGGTGCGAAGCGCAGCCCCGGTTTTTTGCCGAACAGCATTTCTCGCTGCGTGGCGAAGACGTGTGCGTGTCGGTGCACTCCGGGCGCGATTACTCCGCTCGAGCCCGGCGCCGCAGCCGAAGGTACCCCAGGCCCAGGAGTCCGGCGGCGAGGAGCAACGCGCCCCACTGTGGCAGCGTGGGAACGGGGCTGATGATGTTCATCGTGTAGGAGGTGTCCTTGAAACACCCGTTCGCGTCGGTCCCGCGGATCGTGACGGCAGGGGTGCCGGCCGTGGTCGGCGTTCCCGCCAGCACGCCCGCTGCGGTGAGCGTCAGGCCCGCCGGCAGCGCGCCGCTATTGACCGTAAAGGTGTACGGCGCCGTTCCGCCGCTCCCCGTGATCGTCTGGCTGTAGGCGACCCCCACCGTGCCGTTGGGCAACGTCGCTGGGGCGAGCGTAATCACCGGGCACGGGATGATGATCGTATAGGCGAGCTCCGCGAAACAGCCGTTGGCGTCGGTCCCGCGGATCGTGACGCTGGAGGAGGTGCCGACGCTGGTCGGCGTCCCCGCCAGCACGCCGTTCGACGTGAGGATCAGACCCGCCGGCAGCGCGCCGCTGGTGATCTTAAAGGTGTAAGGCGCGGTCCCGCCGCTTCCCGTGATCGTTTGGTTGTAGGCGACCCCCAACGCGCCGTTGGGCAGCGTCGCCGGGAGAAGCGTAATCACGGGACAACCCGGCTGCGTCGCGATGAGCATCGTATAGGCGAGCGTCGCGACACACCCGTTCGCGTCGGTCCCGCGGATCGTGACGGTGGAGGTGCCGGCGGTGGTCGGTGTTCCCGCCAGCACGCCCGCCGAGGTGAGCGTCAGGCCTGCTGGCAGCGTGCCGGCGGTCACGCTAAAGGTGTACGGCGCCGTTCCGCCGCTCCCCGTGATCGTCTGGCTGTAGGCGACCCCCACCGTGCCGTTCGGCAACGTCGCCGGGAGAAGCGTAATCACCGGGCACACCGGCGGTGCTGCGGTGTCGCACGTGGTGTTGACGGTATTGGCGTCCACCGTGACGGCGCCGGTTCGCGCCAAGATCCGACCCTTCACGGTGGCGCCAGTGTTCAGCGTGATGCTCACCTGCGCAAGAATATTTCCCGCGAACGTCGTGGTTGTCCCGAGCGTCGCCGAACTGCCTACTTGCCAATACACGTTGCACGTTGACCCGCTGTTGCTCATGACGACCGACGAGCCGCTCGCCGTCGTGAGCGTGCTCCCGATCTTGAAAATGAAGACTGCGTTGGCGTTGCCTTGGGCGTTGAGCGTGAGGATGCCGGTCAACTGAGCCGAAGTGGAGAAACAATAGACGCCCGCGGTGAGCGTCATTCCGCCCAGATCTTGACCCGTTAACGTCTGGGTACACGCCTGGCTTGCCAGATCGTTGTACGCCGTGGTGAGGGACGTCTGGGCCGCAGCCGCGGTGGAGTCAGCGGCATGTATTCCGCCGGACACGACGGTCCCCGGAGGAAAGCCGGTGACCGAGGTGCCAGGGCTGAGGCCGAGGTCGCCGGTGATGATGCTCGAGCCGGTATTGGTCACCGTTGAGGCACCCAACACGGCGAAACTGGTCGCCGAGCCGAGCGATGGTGCGGTCTGGGCCAGTGCGGGGCTAGGACCGTAAAGCAGCGCGGCGAATACCACGCTTGCCACGAGATTGAAGCAGGTACGCTTCATACTGCATTTCCTTCTTCCGACGTGAGTTGCGGAAAAACCCCGGCGTGCTGATGCGCAACCGGCGCTATTGATGACAACTACTTGGTGGTCACTATATGTCAGCGTGGTGAGACCGGCTGTTCACTTTTGGACACTCCCGGTTTCGACGCGTCATGTCTTGTCGCCGCAAAATGGACAGCCACGACGACGAGGAGTGGGCCGACCACCGCCCACGCGCGCACGTCGCGCACGTGAGGCGTGAGACCGGAGTGGCTGGCGAGGACGTGCAAGGTCACCAAGGTCGCCATCTGGATGAGCTCGAGGAGTACCAGGCCGGTCAAGAAACGCCTCCAGCCGACGGCGACGAAAGCGGCGACCCAGATCGCCATGTAGAGGCCCACCTGGAAAGCGGGGAGAAGCGTGATGGCGCCCTGTGGATCGTCGAGCGGCGTGCCCGCGACGACGCCAGAAGGTGCGCCGCCGCCGATCATCTCCGCCGCGTGCGCCAGGACGTGCGCGTACGGCGCGCCGAGCAGACAGGCGACCGCGACTCCGAGCGCCATGCCCATGAGCGCCCGGCGCAACCCCGTTCGGCCGGCGCCGTGACGCCAGAAGGCGGCCGCGGCCACGACGGCAGCGGCGAGGAGAAGTTGGTAGAACGCGTGGATCAGGTAGAGCGGTGAAGCCACGAGCGCAGCCGGGAGAGCCACCACCAGTAGTCGGGCGATGCCGAGGCCGACGAAGAGCGGTGCTGTGGCGACCAGACCCAGCGCGCGCTGGCGCCATGTGCTCGCATAGGCGAAGACGGCCGCCAGATAGACTGGGATGAGCGGCGTGGAGATGCACTCCTGGGTCACCACGAAGCCGCCCCGGGACGTCCACAGTACGTTGGCCGCAGCGCGAGCTTCGACGCCGAAGACGTGGAGCGCCGCCGCCGCTGCGCGGGCGATGAAAGCGGCCACCGTGAGAACGCCGGCGCTCTCGAGGTAGAGCGGCGAGGCGGCCGTGAACAGGAGGAGAAACACCGCCGTGAGGAAGATGAAGCGGGGCGTGAGGCGCGCCGGGGAAGAAACGGTGGAGGGCGGCGCTTCCCGCGTCACGGATTCACGAACACGACTTCCGATCCCTTTTCCCCCGTCCGCGAAGCGCATCCACCCGAACACGTACCCGGCGACGGCAAGCACGAGCGCTGCCGGCCACACATAAAGGTGTAGCGTCTCGAACCACGCCGGCGACGCGGCGACGCGGCCGAGCGTGGCGATGCGCAGCGTGTTGAGGCCAAGGACGAGCGTCAAGCCGCCGCCGGCCCCCGCCAGACGCATCCGCCAACTGGCCGGGTACGCGAGGATGGCGCCGACACACAGTGCCAGCGCGTCGGCGCCGCTGCACGCGAGCGTGGCGTCGATGGGGAACGCGGGCGTGCCACAAAGCCCCACCGCGAGCCGCGCTTGGAGGCGCGTGAGCGGCAGAAGCCCGTGAATCTCGACCCAGTTCAGGCGCAGAAGGCCGAACAGGCCCAGGCTCCAGGCCACGGCTCGCAGCGCGAAGTTAACGGCTCGGGTCTGGCTGCGGATTGTGTCCGTCGGCACGGCGAATCTCCTGGACCGAGACGTGGCGCGCGCCGAAGGACCGGCTCAGCTCGTCGATGGCCTCCAGGCTCTTGAGCCTGCTCGAGCAGGAGAAGATGTCGATGTGCACCGTGCCGGTCTCCGGCCAGGTGTGCAGGGCGGCGTGCGATTCGCTCAGGATCAGGACGCAGGTGAGGCCCGCTCCGGGAAACACATGGGTGAGCGCGTGCAGGATCGTCGCGCCGGCACGCCCGAGCGCCGCGACGAAGGCCGTGCTGATGTCCTCCGGGTGCAGCGCGGCGAGGGCCTCGCACGTGCCAAGGTCGACCGAGTAGAGCATGGGCGGTGCGTGTGGATCCATTCTCCGAGGGAATATATCTAACGGCACGGGGAGCATCGTGTTCAAAACCGAACAGCCGGTCTCACCACACCGGCATATAGTCGCCACCAACAGCGCCGGTTGCGCATCGACACTGTGAGGGTCATCTACAGCCAGACGATCACGGGGAGCGGCGGAACCGCACCGTACAGCTTTGGCGTGACCGTCGGCGCCGGCGCGCTGCCGGCCGGCGCCGCGCGACCGGCTTGAGTCAAGGAGGGAGACATGGCCATCTCGACACCGAAGAAACTCGGGTTTGGCGCTCTCGCCCTGTTGGGCGCGTTCTTGTTGGGGTACGTGCCCGCCTCGCTGAGTGCCCGCGACGCACGGGCGGAACAGGATCGGCTCACGCACAAGTTGGCGTTCGCCTCGCTCCAGGTCCAGCTCGGCATGATGAGCTATGAAGTGAATCGAGACAACTACGGACTCGCCGCCCAGTTGGCGACGCCGTTCTTCGATGGCGTGCGATCGGCCGCCGCGAGTCCCGCCGATCAGACAGTGACGCAGTCGTTACAGGCGGTTCTCGCTCGCCGAGATGAGATTACGTCGGACCTGGCGAAGGCCAACGCGGGGGTCAAGAGCAAGATCGCGCAACTGTATGCGGACTTGTTTCGCCTGACGCAGACACCGTGAGTCGCGCGCCCGGCCGTCGCTCCTTGATAACACCCACAAGTCATCCCTCGTGCAGGACGACAGCCAGCATGGAATCGCTGACTGTCGTCCTCGCGATCAGGCGCTCCGGCGGCCCCCAAGAAGCCTGAACAGCAACACGACGACGGCCACCACCAGCAGGATGTGGAGGAACCCACCGAGCGTGTAGGACGTCACGAATCCCAAGAACCACAAGACGAGCAGAATCACAAACAGTGTCCAGAGCATTTTGATCTCCCGCGTGAAATTGATCGGTTGTCTACGCCCAGCAGTTGACTTCGTTCTTCGTTCAGTCACGTTAACCGCGACGGGTCAGAACGGCCGGATGCCCGGCGCGGCTCCAGGCCGACCAGTCGCAGCCTTGCCGTACGGTGCTCCCAGCGACGGCGCGTCGGGGCCCGGCCCCGGGCGTTCGGCGTGGCCCGCCTCCGGCACCGCCTGCATCGCCAGGTACTTGTCGATCCCGTCTTCGATCTCGCGGGGGAAGTGCGGCGTCCGCCCCGCGACCTGGTCCGTGTAGATGCGGAGCATGATCTCGCGGAAGATCGGCAGCGCCGTGCGCCCGCCGGTCTCACTCTCCCCCAGGGGGCGATTGTCGTCGAAGCCGATCCGGACCGCCACGGTGATCCCCGATGTCCCATAGGTAGACCCCACGAACAGCGCATCGCGGAAATCGCTCGTCGTTCCGGTCTTGCCCATCACCTGGATCGGAAAATCGCGGGCGTCGAGACTGTGGGCGGTGCCGTCGGGAAGACGAACCACGCCCCGGAGCCCCTCCTGGATCGAGCGCAGGGCCGCGGATCCGATCGCCCGCGCGCGCCGCGGCGCCTCGTACAGCCCGTCGCCGGAGACGTCGGTCACGCGATCGACGACGTGCGGTTCCGCCAGGACGCCCGAGGCGATGGCGCGATACGCATCCGCCAATTCCAGCAGCCGCACTTCCGACGCTCCCAGTGCCGTGGACAGGTAGGGTTGCAGCGGCGTGTGGATCCCCATCTCGTGGGCGGTTCGGATCACCGAACCTACTCCGATCTTCTGCGTGATCCACACGGCCACGGCGTTGCGCGATTCGGCCAGGGCCTGGCGCATCGGGATCGGGCCTTTGAACTGGTTGTCGTAATTGGCGATCCACTTGATGCCGCCATCGCCTCCGAGCGGGACCTCAATGGGCTCGTCGGGCACCGTGGTGTCGAGGTCGAGACCCGACTCGAACGCGGCCAGGTACACCAGCGGCTTCATCGCGGAGCCCGGCTGGCGCAGCGAGCCGGTGACGCGGTTGTAGTCAGAGTAGCGCGTATCGCGATCTCGATAGACCCGCCGTCCGCCCGCCTCGGCCAGGATTGCCGCGTCCGCGTTGCCGAGCACGACCACCGAACCCTGGATCAACCCCTTCAGTTTGGGGTGCCGCTTCTCGTACAGGGCCAGACCGTGCTCGAGGGCTTCGTTCACGATCGTCTGCACGCGCGCGTCGATGGTCGAGCGGACCACGATCCGCCCCTGGAACAGGTCTTCGACGCCGAAGCGACTCCCGCCATGCTGGGTCAGTTCGTCGAGGACGTGCTCGATCGCCGCCGGAGCGTCGGTCTTGGTCGGGCTGAGAAGGGCGACGTGGATCGGTTCGCCCTGGCAGCGCTTCGCGAGGCTCTCGGGGATGTACCCGTTGCGCGCCATCAGGGCGAGGATCTGGTTGCGGCGATTGACCGGCCGCCGGTTGCCGGGCACCGGAACGTATTCCCGTGGCGACTTGCTGATCGCCGCCAGCAGCGCTGCGTTGCCCGCGTCGTCCGGCGTGTAACTCGACAAGGACTTGCCAAAGTAGTACTCGGATGCGGCGGCGAATCCGTAGCGGCCGTTGCCCAGGTAGATGAAGCTGGCGTAGCGCGCGAAGATCTCGCGCTTGGCCCGCTCCTGCGATCCAAAGCGCCGACGCATCTCTCGCTCGAGCCAGAGCGTCAGGCGCACCTCCTCCATTTTCCGAAGGAGCTTGTTCATGGCGGGGGCTCCGAGGACCACAGAGAGGAGCCGGGGCGGGGCCAGGCCGGCGTGGAAGAGCGCAGCCTGGTCGGTGCGGCTCGTCAGGGTCTGCAGGAAGTAGCCGCGGACCAGTTGCTGCGTGAGCGTCGAACCCCCTTGTGGCAGGAGCAGCCGCAACCCGTGGCCGCCCTTCCACCATTCACCCACGGAGCGCACCGCCGTCTTCTGGATCACCCGCGGCAGCGCACGGTAGTCCACGCCGGAATGGGAGAAGAAGCGCTTGTCCTCGGCGGCGATGATGGCCTGGCGCAGGATGAGCGGCACCTCGTTGTAGCTCACGACCCGGCGGTACTCGCGCGCCAGTTCGATCAGTACCTTGCCGTGAACGTCGCGGACGACGCCGGTGGTGGGGGGCTCGAACCGGATGAACGGCTCGAGGTCTGGCACACCGGAGCGGTCGAAGTACACGTGGTGGACCAGCCATGCCGCCGGGAGCAGAACCAGCGCCACGGGAAGGAGCGCAACGGCGAGGAGCACGACACGACGCCGCCGCGTGGCTGTCAGCCGTGCGGCCAGGCGCCGGACGACGCGCAAGAGCGCAATAATACGGGCTCGCAGCATGTCGTGTGTCCTTCCTGTCCCTGGCCACCGCAGCATGCCGGAGACGATGACGGACGTCTGTTCACTGTTGAACACGCTTGCGCAGCTGCCCCGCATCACAGGGGAGGGGGAGGGCCGGGCCACGCCAGGGCGGCGTACGCCCTGTTCACAAGTGAACAGACGGGACTGAACTCCGCGTCTAGCATGTTGCGGAGGACGAGTGGCGTGACGCTGGCATCAGTGTTACGGGTCGCAAATGTCGGGCAAGCGTCTCTTGACCGCCGAAAAGCGCCGTGCGCGGCTCATCCAGATGCCGTATTCGTAAGGAGGTTAGCAATGTTCTGTGTGATTCGTCGTATGTGTGCCATCGGTACAGCCGCGGTCGTAATGGGGCTGGCGCTGGTATCAGTGGCTGCTGGGCAGGGCACTATTGTGGATGGCGTGCACAACGCCAAGCGGCTCGGTGGGCCGACGGCGTTCTATACGCCACCTTTGAGAACGGCTGCCAACCTGAAGCAGCTGGCGGCGAGAAAGGGCATGGCGGACGACATCCGGACGGTGCTGCGCGAGAGCGGCATTCCGGAAATTGGCGACGCCGTACTGGCGACGCTCGCCGGGGCCACCTCTTCGGTGAGAGGCGGCTTCTGCGACGAGGCGACGCCAGCCGACGGTGTCATCGTGGAATGCGATGTTCAGCCAGGATCGACCCTGCTGTGGATGGCCCTCCGGCCCAAGGGCAACAAGGGAATTCGCACGCCCGGCCGGCTCGAGAGAGTTCGATGGGCTGGCGACAAGCCGTTCAGGGCGTTTCTCTTCCGCGTCACGAACGACTACAAGATCTACACATTCATCTTGCCGATGGTGTGCTCTAACCTGTCGCTCATGTCGATCAAAGAGATCCCGGGTGAGCCGGTCAACGTGTCGGTCGACCGGGTGTGCGATCCGGCGACGGGGAACCTGCGTGCGACGGTGAAAGCCAGCAGCAAGGACCTCGAGCGTGTGCAGCGGGTGAGCGTGGCCATCAACGGCCAACCGGCTGGTGAGCTGACCGCGTCGTCATGGACGTTCACCTCGAACAAGCCCGGCGACTACACGTTCGACGCGACCGATACGAAGGGCAGATCCTATTCCGTGGCGCGGCGAACGATCCGCGTGGAGGTGTGCCCGCCGCCGCCGGCGCCGCAACCCAAGCAGGTGGTCGGGCCGACGTGCAGCCTCGTGTTGTCCGTCATTCCGGCGAAGGGCGGCTACGAGATCAACGTCGATGCGACGAAGAGCTCGACTGGCACGAGCGGTGTTGCTCCCACGGTCACAGTGGACCTGCGTGACGACGCAGGCGTTGCCGTTGGACAGAAGCTGACGCTCGACAGCAGTCTCAACGGGAAGATCACGGTGCGCCGGCACGGCACCTATCGCGGCACCGCCACGGTGACCACGCCGCAGGCCGTCGAGGTCGGCGCCTACCGCTACGAGGGCACCGCCACGTGCGACGCGAGTGTCACGATTGAGAAGCCCGCCGGCCCGTCGGTCTTCTTCGACGTCCTCGGCGGCAAAGAACGCCGCGTGCGCCCGATCGGGGACACGAACATGGAGTTTGCCCAGTGCTCGCCGCTTTTGGGCGTGAAGTTCGGGATCGCGAAGCGATTCAAGAACGACTGGGAGCTGGCCGGGGCCGTCGGCGTCGCGATCAGCCTGGTCACCGATAGCCAGAAGGTGAAGGAGTCGGAGCTCTTCGTCGACGGCGAGTTGAACAAGTACATGTCCGGCGGCGCCTTTGTCGGCACCGGACTCTCCCTCTGGGATCTGACGCGCAGCGCCACGTGGACGCCTGCGTGGCTCCTGCACTTCGGCATCCCGCTGTCGAAAGGCGACAGGCACACGGTGTTCTTCATGGGCGAAGGCCGTCTATTCTTCGACCACATCAGCGATGTCAGCAACAACTACCAGGTGTGGGCTGGCTTGCGGGTGAAATTCGGGCGGTAACGCGCTCCGAATCGGCGGATCACAAAGGCCGGCGGTCCGAAAGGACCGCCGGCTCGCGCGTTCACACGTAAGCGAAAGGACTACCCGTCATGACGTTCACATTGCCGGGACTCATTCTCCTCATCGTCATCGCGGCCGTCTGCGGCGCGATCGGCAAGGCGATCGTCGGAGGCGCTCGGGGAGGGCTCGTCGTGTCGACAGCCCTCGGTTTTATCGGAGCCATCCTTGGGCCCTGGATCGCGACCCAGCTCCGTCTGTCGGAACCCCTCGTGATCCAGATCAGTGGGCATCCCTTCCCGGTGCTGTGGTCGATCATCGGCGCCGCGATCTTTGTCGCGATCATCCACCTGTTCTCCAGACGATAAGTGTTGGTCAATCTCGAGAGCGGGCCACGGAGGACCTCATGAAATCGGTGGGGATATACCTTGCGGGTTACGTCGTCTTAGTGGGCGGGCTCATCGCCGCGCTGTGGAAGCTCGGCGTGCTCGACCGCGTGGGGTCCGCGTGGACGGCGATTGGCATCGTGATCGCGATCGGGCTGGGGATCATGCTGTCGGTCTCAATGGGGAAGACGAAGACGGTCGAGGTGGAAGAGAAGCGCTAGTCCGCCGCGGTGTGCGGTGAGGAGGTTGATATGCGGATCGTCGGAATCGTGCTCCTGGCCGCGGGCATTCTGGCCCTCGTGTACGGCGGGTTCAGCTACACCAAACAGACCCACGACGCCAAGGTGGGTCCCCTGGAGATCTCCGTCAGCGAGAAACAGCAGGTCAACATCCCTGTGTGGGCGGGAGTGGTTCTTGCGGCCGTAGGCGGAGGACTCCTGATCAGCGGAAAGAAATAGTAAGACCGGGCGCCTCGTGCCGCTGCGGGACAGGGCGATTCGCTGCTGATCATGTGGAATGTGTCTTCGATCGAACGCACCGCCGCCGTCCTGCTTGTGGGCGCGATGCTTTCCGTGGCCGAACGTGGAGTGGCTGCGAGTGTGCCGGGGCAGTCCGAAGTCCATGCGTTGCTCGATGTCCCGTACGTGTCTCAGACTCCGGAGCTGTGTGGCGGAGCCGCGGTCGCCATGGTCTTGCGGTATTGGGGCGAGCGCGGTGTCTTTCCCCAGGACTTCGCTCCGCTCGTCGGCGAGGGTGACGGCGGCATTTTCACGAGCGCCCTGACATCCGCGGTTCGCGACAGGGGCTGGCAGGCGTTTGTCGTGCCTGCGGGTGACGACCCCGCCCACACGCGGATCCGATCGGAGATCGATCGGGGCCGGCCCCTCATCGCGCTCATCGAGGTTGGAACCAACACCTACCACTATGTCGTGATCGTGGGCAGCACCGACCAGGAGGTGGTGTTCCATGACCCGGCGCGCGCGCCCTTTCGAGTGCTGCGCTGGGCCGAGTTCGACCGCGCGTGGACGGCCACCAGACGGTGGATGATGCTGGTGCTTCCGCAAAGCGGAATCCGTCCTGGCGACGACGCGGCGCGGGCCACACCGGCGTCGTCAGACGTTGCCGTCCACGCCGACCAGACGCCCTGCAGTGCGCTGGTGGAGCGCGGCGTGCACATGGCGCTCACTGGTGACCGTGAGGGGGCCGAGCAAGGGCTGGTCGCCGGCACACGCCTCTGTCCGAACGACCCGGCCTCGTGGCGGGAGTTGGCGGGGTTGCGATTTTCGCAGTCACGCTGGTCCGAGGCGCAAGACCTGGCGCTCTCTGCCGTTCGTCTCGCGCCAGAAGACGCGTACGCGTGGCAGCTTGTCGCGACCAGTCGATACCTGATGGGCAACGTGATGGGGGCGCTCGACGCCTGGAACCGCACGGGCGAGCCGCGCATCGACACCACCGACATTCACGGCGCCGAGCGGACGCGGCAACCGGTCGTCGTTCGCGCCGCCGGGCTGCAGCCCCGACAGGTGCTGACGGCTGAGGCGTTCGGGCGGGCGCTACGCCGGCTTCGCGATTTGCCGGTCGCCTCGAATGCACGGATGAGGTACGAGCCCATCGATGGCGGGCTCGCCACGCTCGACGTCTTCATCGACGAGCGCAAGGTGGTGCCGAGCGGGTGGATTGCGGCCGCGACCATTGGCACGAGCGCGTGGTTGGTCGGCGAGGTGCGAATCGACGTGGCCGGACCCCTGGGGGCCGGTGAGGTGGAGAGCGCGTTGTGGCGGTGGGCAGCCAAGCGGCCGGCTGTGGCACTCGGTCTGGCGCTTCCATCCCCTCAGTGGCTTCCCGGCATCATCTCGTTCGACGCGTCGTGGGAACGGCAGTCGTACGGTGCGACGCCGTCGTCAAATGACGCCACGCTGGTGCGCGAAGAGCGTCGCCGCGTCGGACTGAACCTGGCCGATTGGTCGACCAGCTGGCTCCGGTGGCAGACCGGCGCCGCCCTGGACCGCTTGCGCGAATACGGCGATCTCGATCAGAACCGCTTCGACGCACGCGACTATCTCGCTCTGGAGAGTACGCTCAACGTCCGTCTGGCCGGCGACCGCCTCGCCGTGGCGGCGTCAGTAGGCTGGTGGGCGCCGTTCGCCGGTGGGAATCGATTTGGTACGGGCGGACTGCTGGCGGCGTGGCGTTCGACCGACGACGCGACCGTTCCGTCCTGGTCCGTGATGACCGAGATCGCCGTCGCCAGCCGTGCGGCGCCGCTCGCTCTGTGGCAAGGCGCCGGCACCGGCCTGGGGCGCAGCGGGCTGCTCCGCGCGCACCCGCTGATCAGCGGCGACGTGATGACAGGGCCGGTCTTTGGCCGCGAAGTGGCGCATGGCTCGCTTGAATACGTGCAGCCCGTGGGACGCGTGCTCGTGGGCGCCGTCTCAATCGCCGGGTTTGTCGACGCCGCGCGGGCGTGGCATCGGCTGAACGGCCTCGATACGTCGCCGCTATACATCGACGCTGGGGTTGGCCTGCGCGTGCGTGCACGAGGCCTCAGCGGCGGCATCCGGATCGACGTCGCACACGGCCTTCGCGACGGGGGCACTACGCTCTCAGCCGGCTGGGCCCCGTGGCCTCGGTGAGTCCTGATCTCATGTGCTGTTTGGAACAGCGTGGCGCCGTCTGGTTCGCTATGCTGACCGACGTCTGGTTCGACCGCCAGACGGTTCGTGTTCTTGGAGGTGTCTATGCGTATCCGAACGACCCTTGTGACCGTTGTCGTGTCCTCGCTCCTGTGGAGCTCGTCAGCCATGGCGCAGCAACGACACGTTGTCGATCCCGCCCAAATGCGTCAGGCCATCGCCGACCAGGCACTGACGGACCAGCAGAATCGTGACGCCGTGATCGGCGTGTTGCAAAGTTCGCAGGTTCGCGACCTGGCCGGCCGCCTCGGGCTGAGCGTCACGCGCGCCGAAGGCGCGGTGTCCACGCTCAATAGCGCGGAGCTGGCGAGTCTGGCCGCATCGGCGCGCATGGCTGACGCCCAGTTGGCAGGTGGGAGCTCCACGATCGTGATCTCGGTGACGACGCTGCTGCTCATCATCATCATCGTCATACTCATCGCCCGCTAGCACCGCACCGCGCGCGCACTCGGGTTCGGCAGACTCACGCCTGGGGCCGACGCGCGGTCGGCCCTTGGCGCCCGGCCACCACGGCCGTCGCGCCTCCGTCGACCAACACGGTGGTGAGCAGGCATGCCCGAAGAGCAAAGCACCCGCCCGACGTCTCGATCCTCGCCCCGGACGCTGAGGATTATCGACCTCGTTCGGCCTCACTGGAAGGCGCTGACGCTGGCGTTCGTCGCCGTCCTGGGCGAGACGCTGACGGCTATTCTCGAGCCGTGGCCTATCAAAGTTGTCGTCGACAACATTCTGCAGTCGAAGCCACTACCGGAGTTCCTGGCCCGCATGGTGACAGGGGTCTTTGGCCACGGCCCGTATGCTCTGCTGAATTTCGCCGTGGCCGCCGTGGCGGGCATTGCCATTGTCGGCGCCGTCAGTGCGTACTTCGACAAGTACCTGACGACCAGCGTGAGTCAGTGGGTGGGACACGACTTGCGCCGGACCATCTACCACCACATCCAGCGGCTGTCGCTCGCCGAGCACGACAAAGCGCGGACCGGCGACATGATCACGCGGGTCACGACCGACATCGAAGTCATCCAGAACTTCATTGAGTCCGCGCTACTCGGCATTCTCGTCAATCTGATGACACTGGCCGGCATGATCGGTGTCATGTTCTACCTCAACTGGCGCTTCACGCTCATCGCGTTGTCGGTGATGCCTGTGCTCTTTGTGGTGGTGTACCGCTACACGGGACGCATCAAGAAGGCCTCACGGGCGGTGCGCACGAAAGAAGGCGAACTGCTGTCGGTCGTGGCGGAAGTGCTGACGTCGATTCGCGTGGTCAAGGCCTTTGCGCGCGAAGACTACGAACAGAAGCGATTCGACTCCGAGAGTCTGGCCAACGTCGAGGCCGGCCTGCAGGCCCGAAGCCTCAAGGCCAAGCTGGCCCCGGTGGTCGAGGTGATCGTCGCGACCGGCACCTGTCTGGTGCTATGGTATGGCGCACGACTCGCCCTGGCCGGCGAACTCAGCGCCGGCGTGCTCATCGTCTTCCTCCTGTACCTGGGCAAGATGTACAAGCCCATGCGCGATCTGTCGAAGATGACCGACACCGTCTCCAAGGCGATGGTCGGCTACGAGCGCCTTCAGGAAGTGCTCGAGATTGAAAGCCTCGTCCGCGACATGCCAGGCGCACGCCGGGCTCCGAAGTTCACCGGCCAGATCGAGTTCAACAAGGTCAGCTTCAGCTATGGAGCCGACAAACCGATCATCAAGGATGTCAGCTTCAAGGTCGAAGCGGGGCAGGTCGCGGCCATTGTCGGTCCGTCAGGGGCGGGGAAGACGACCATCGTGAGCTTGATTCCGCGGTTCTACGATCCGCTGTCAGGACAGGTCGTCCTTCAGGGCGCGGACATTCGGCGGTATCAGTTGAAGTCGCTGCGCGACCAGATGAGTTTTGTCCTGCAGGACACGCTGCTGTTCCGCGCGACGATCTGGGAAAACATCGCGTACGGCAAGCCTGGCGCTCCACTCAGGGAGATCAGGCGCGCGGCCGAACTGGCAAACGCGCACGAGTTCATTGACGCGATGCCCGACGGCTACGACACGATGGTCGGTGAGCGGGGCGTCACGCTCTCGGGCGGTCAACGCCAGCGCATTGCGATTGCCCGCGCCGTCATCCGCGACACCCCGATCCTGATTCTTGATGAACCGACGGCCGGTCTGGACGCCGTCTCTGAACTGGCCGTCATGGAAGCCCTGGACCGGCTGATGCAAGGGCGAACCTCCGTCGTCATCGCCCATCGTCTCGGCACGATCCGCCACGCAAACGTCATCTTCGTCATCAAGGACTGCGAATTGGCCGAACAGGGCACGCACGAAACGCTGATGGCCCAGAACGGCGTGTATGCGGAATTGTACAGAATCCAAACCCCCGACGACGCCACGATCGGCGCAGTTCCACCAGTGGCCGCGCCGCAATGATCGTCACCGGGGAAGGGCCAGAGGACCATGTGACGGTTTATCCCCGAGAACATGTAGCGGAGCCTGGATGTGTAGGAGAACGTACATCCTGTTCAATACAGGACAGCGCGTCGAAACAGGGCTGGCTATCATCACGACCGGGCCGGAGATTATGCTCTCTGGCAACATTGCGCATGGGCCGACGTGACGCCTTCGCGGGTGTGCGTTGAGCCCGAACGAGTCAGGCCGTGCGGATTCACAAGGTGGTGGTTATGAGAAAGACACGATACACACTCGGACTTCTTGGTCTCGTGGTGCTGACGGCGGGCAGCGTGAGCCTCTCGGCACAGCGGGGACAGCAACAACGCAATCGGCCGGCGTTCATCGCGATGTCGGGGACGTACGAACTCGAAACGACGCGTGGTGACAATGCGCAGCGCGCGGCCGACCTGGCCACTCGCAATCTGCCGCAGCCTCAGCGCGACCGCGTCCATCAGAGCCTGCTGAATCGGCTGCAACCCCCGACGACACTCGCGATCGATCGCAACGGACGAACGGTCACGATCAGCTCGTCGAGCGGTCCACGCGCGACGTTCGACGCGGACGGGCGGACGCAAAACGAACCTGGGCGGAACGGACGAATGACGACGACGCGCGCCGAGTTCATCGGCGACCGGCTGTCGGTCTCGACGAGCGGCAACCGCAACACCGACTTCCTCGTGACCTTCGAGCCGCTGAACAACGGTAATGGCTTGCTCGTCACGCGGCGGTTGGACAGTGATGATCTCCGGCAGCCCGTGACCATTCAAAGCTACTACCGACGGGTCGCCAACCAACCGCGATGGGATCTCTACACGCCGGAACCAAGCGTCGCCCCACGGCCCGGACGAGGGCCGTCCACCGTGCCAGACGGCACGCGGATCGTGGCCGTGCTGGACACCTCGCTCAGCACGCGTACATCGCGGAGCGGCGAGCGGTTCTCGATGACCGTGCAGGGCCCGCCGCAGTACCAGGGCGCCCGGATCGACGGTGTCATCGCGCGGATCACGCCGTATGGCCAGGGCCGCAACGCGGATATGCGGGTCGACTTCGATACGATCCGCCTGCGAGACGGCCGGACGGCTGAGTTCGAAGCGGTCCTCAATACCGTGCGCACACCCGGCGGTGTGACCTTGCGGGTCGATGCCTCGGGCGGCGTGCCCGATCCGAACCGCACCAACGCGACCATTCAACAGGGCGCCATCGGCGCAGCCCTCGGAGCGATCATCGGCGCCTTTGCCGGCGGTGGCAAAGGCGCGGCCATCGGCGCAGTGGTTGGTGGCGCCGGCGGCGCGATCCTGGCGCAGGACCGCGAACAATACCTCGACCTGCCTCCAGGAACCCAGGTCACGATCATCGTCACGTCATCGCGCTACCGCACACCGTAGCGACGAGACGCGAGTCACGGCGGGAGCGAGGACCGGAGGAACATGACCATGCGACGAACCGCTTTGAAGTTGTGCGTCATGCTGATGCTGGCCCTGGCGGCCTTGTCGGCCGGCGTCACCGCTCAGAAGAAGGACATCAGCGCCCGGAAGGCCGACGCCGCCACGTTGCCGGAACTGATTTGGCGGGATCCGGGCGACATGGCCTCCCTGGACTTGACGTATGGGGTCGGCGGGAAAGCGCACGCGCCGGATCCGACCGGCACGTTCACGTTCGTCAGCGAGGACACGGCTGGGTCGAGCCCGAAGTTCGAGGTCACCGACGGGCAGGACGTCTTGTGGAAGGTCAAGCTGGGGCAGGAGGCGAAGCCGGAAACGGCGGCGACGCGGTTCCTGTGGGCGGCCGGCTACTTTGTCGACGAGGACTACTACATGGCCGAGCTCACGGTAAAGGGGCTGCCGACCTTGCAGCGTGGCCAGGAATTTGTGTCCTCCGGCGGCATCGTCCACGGCGCCCGCCTCGAACGGAAGCCGAAAACTGTCAAGAAGCTTGGGGACTGGGACTGGTTCGACAATCCGTTTCTCGGACAGCGGGAGCTGAACGGCCTGCGCGTGATGATGTCGCTCTTGAACAACTGGGACCTGAAGCAGGTCAACAACGCCATCTACGTGGTGGACGGCGAGCGCCATTACGCGATCAGCGATGCCGGCGCCACGTTCGGGCACACGGGCAACGCGATGCAGCGATCCAGGGGCGTGCCCAAGGACTATGAAGGCTCGAAGTTCATCGCGAAGGTCCATCCGGAATTCATTGACTTCGAGCTCAACAGCCGCCCCTTCTTCCTGTTTGTTGTCGCGGTCTCCAACTACCGTGAACGCACCAAGATGGAAAAGATCACCCAAGACATCCCACGCGCCGACGCGAAATGGCTGGGGCGGAGGCTGTCGATGTTGACCGACGGCCAGATCCGCGACGGTTTCCGCGCCGCCGGGTATGGGACTGGCGACGTCGAGACGCTGACCAGGACCGTCCGGCAACGGATTGCGGCACTCGAGGCCCTGTGATCACCTGGAGGCCGCGCAAGGCTGGTAGGCCGGCGACGGGGGAGACTCGGTCGTGAGGCTCATCATCGAGCCCGCCGACGGTGTCGCGCCGTTGCTCTCCGCGATCAAGCGCGCCACGCAGAGCGTGGAGATTGCCATTTTCCGCCTCGATCGCAAGGACATCGAGCTGGCGCTCAAGGCGGCAGCCGCGAAGGGCGTCCGGGTGACCGCGCTCATTGCCTTTGCCAACCGCGGCGGCGAACAACGCTTGCGCCAGCTCGAACTGCGCTTCCTCGATGCCGGGATCATTGTGGCGCGCACGGCCGGCGACCTCACCCGGTACCACGGCAAGTACATCCTGATCGATCGCCGCGTCCTGTACGTCCTCTCGTTCAACTTCACGCGTCTCGATATCGATCACAGCCGGGGATTTGGCGTCGTCACCAGCCAGGCGAACTGCCTTCAGGAAGCGGCGAAGCTGTTCAAGGCTGACTGCACGCGGACCCGGTACGCGCCGAAGGTCGAGACGTTTGTCGTGAGCCCGGCGAACTCCCGGCACGTCCTCGGCACGTTCCTGAAGCAAGCGAAGAAGCAACTGCTGATCTACGACCCCAAGATCTCGGACCGGGAGATGCTGCGAATCCTCCAGGAGCGAGCGAAGGCGGGCGTGGAGGTCAAGGTCATCGGCCAGGTGTCGGGACGGCCCTCGTTCGAGGTGCAGAAGCTGGCGGGTACGCGGCTCCACACGCGCACGATTATCCGCGACCGGCACCAGGCTTTCATCGGCAGCCAGAGCCTTCGCACGGCCGAACTGGAGTCGCGCCGTGAAGTGGGCCTCATCGTTCAGGACCCGAAGGTCGTGAAGAAGCTTATCGACACATTCGAGGCCGACTGGACCAGGACGAGTACCAAGAGCGTGCCGATTCCATCAGACGCCGTGGACGCGCCGATCGAGAAGCCGGCGGGTGCGTCCCCCAAGGAAGTCGCGAAGGCGGTTGGGGTCTTCACGCACGAGCTGCAGTCGCTCGCCACCACCGTGAAGAAGGCGGTGAGGCAGGCGGTGGTCAAGGCCGGGGAGGACGTGCTCCACGACAAGGGTGTCAAGGACACGATGAAGCAAGTCGTCAAGCAGGCGGTGAAAGAGGCTGTCAAGGACGCGGTTCACGAGGCTCAAGAAGCCCTGCCGCCAAGGAGCGTCGAATGAGCACGAAGCGTTGGATTCGATCTCGAGGGGTGTCAGGGCTCGTGGCCCTCTCCCTGTGCGTCGCCGCCCCCCGGATGCTCGCGGGCCAGGGTGCCGTGCCGACCAAGGAACAGGCCGCCGATGCGGCGGCCTTCAAGGAGTTTTCTGTCCGCGTGCAGGCGTACGTCAAGCTGCAGAAGACGGTCGAGTCGAAGCTTCCCGCCCTGAAGCCCACGGATCTGCCGGAAATGATCACGGCGCATCAACAGGCCCTGGCGAGAAAGATCCGGGAGGCGCGGCCGAAGGCGAAGCCGGGCGACGTTTTCACGGACGCGGCCCGCGAGGCGTTTCGCCACGTCAGCCGTACCGCGCTCGGGGGGCCGCGCTCGGCCCAGTCACGCGGGTACATGCGGCCGGACGGGCCCAACCCGAACATGCGCCTGGCGGTGAACGGGATCTACCCGGACACCGAGCCGATCACGGCCCCCCCGCCCGAGCTGTTGGCGGCATTTCCGCCGCTGCCCGTCGAGGTCGCCTACCGCGTCGTGGGCCGGACACTGATCGTGATGGACGTGAAATCGCGTCTGATCGTCGACGTCGCTCGCGAAATCCTTCCCCAGGCACCATAGGAACTGGACACACCGATGCGACGTCGCCGCGTTCTCTCAGTGGTGCTGTTGGCCGTGGTCACGCTGGCGCTGTCGGCCGCGGTCACGCTGGCTCCGCCGCCCGTGGTCATGCCGGCTCTGTCGGCGGGCGGCGCGGCTGACTTCGCATTTCCGCTCCAGGCGAATTCGGTCCGCCTGGCCGTGATCGGCGATTTTGGCACGGGCGACCAGTTCCAGATCGACACGGCGCAGCAAATGGTGAAGTCGCGCGCGGTCTTCCCGTTCGAGTTTGTCATCACCGTGGGTGACAACATCTACACGGGCAGCCAGCCGTCCGATTTCGAGAAGGCCTTTGCCGTGCCCTATAAGCCGCTCCTGGACGCCGGCGTGCCGTTCTATGCCACACTGGGGAACCACGACACAACAAACCAGCGGTTCTACAAGCCGTTCAACATGAACGGGGCGAACTACTACACCTACAAGAAGGGCAACGTGCGCTTCTTCGCGTTGGACAGCAACTACCTGGACCCGAAGCAGACGGCGTGGATCGGGACCCAGCTACGGGAGGCCGGCAACGGAGACTGGAAGATCTGTTACTTCCATCACGCGCTGTACTCCTCTGGAAGGTTTCACGGTCCGGCCACCGATCTGCGGAAGGTGCTCGAACCCCTGTTCGTCAAGTACGGCGTGGATGTCGTGTTTGCCGGCCACGAGCACGTGTACGAGCGGGTGCGTCCACAGCAGGGCATCTACTACTTCACGGAAGGGGCATCCGGCCAGTTGCGCGCGGGCAATCTGGCGCCCTCGGCGATCACGGCGAAGGGATTCGATACCGATCGCTCGTTCATGATGATCGAGTTCGCCGGTGATGACATGTACTTCCAAACGACGTCGCGCACGGGTGTGGCGGTCGACTCTGGTGTGATTCACCGCACGGTTCGGCCGGCGGCCGGAGGCGTTGCGCATGAGTGACGGGCTCACGGTAAAGGTGTCCAATTCTGAACATCGCGTGGCGCGGCCGCGTGCGATCATCGCGATATGAGACCCAACCGCACGACCCGCACGAACACCTTCGATGCGCAGGCGTTTCTCGACTCGGCTGGTGTGGCGAGAGAGATCGTGACGTATCGGCGATCAGAGATGATATTTTCGGAGGGCGACGCGGGCGACAGCGTGATCTACATTCAAAAGGGCGGCGTGAAGCTGTCGGTCATCTCCAAGGCCGGCCGGGAGGCCATCATCGCGATGCTCGGACCAGGCGACTTCTGCGGCGAGGGAGGTCTGGCGGGGCAGTCGATCCGAATGGCGACCGCGACGGCGATCACCCCGGCCACGGCACTCGTGATCGGCAAGGCCGAAATGATCCGGGTGCTCCACGCGGAACACGCCCTGTCGGACCGCTTTATCGCGTACATGCTGAGCAGGAACATCCGCGTCGAAGAGGACCTGATCGATCAGCTCTTCAACTCGAGCGAGAAACGACTCGCCCGCGCTCTTCTGCTGCTCGCCCGCTACGGCACGCAGGACACACCGGACCGGGTCCTGCCCAAGATCTCGCAGGCGACGCTCGCCAGCATGGTCGGGACGACGCGCTCGCGCGTGAATGTCTTCATGAACAAGTTCAAGCGACTGAAGCTCATCGAAGATAATGCCGGCGGAATCACGATCAACAATTCCCTGTTGAACGTCGTGCTCCACGACTAGCTGGTCGACGTGCAGATCGGACGCGTCAACGACGTGGCCGAGGTGCAGCAGAAGGTCTACGACCGCCCGCACCACGACCCGTTCAAGGAAGGACAAGCGTTCGCGTGGAGATCAGCCGGAAGACCATTCGTGACCCACTGCTCTCGTTGCGCGAAGCGATCACTCGCCGACCGGACTTCTCGCCGACCTTCGTAGGTGAGGAACCGCCGCTGCGCGCGGAGCTGTTCAACCGCGAGCAGATGGCGCAGCACGGCCGGGTGCTGGCCGCCTCGCACCATCTCAGCACGTTGCGCGGCTCGGACAAGCTCCTGACGCGGTTGGCGCAGAACGAGACCCTGCTCATCGCCGTCCGGGCCCTGTTGACGGTGGCCGTGAACAACGACCGTCGGATCACGCCGGCCGGGGAGTGGCTGCTCGACAACTTCTACCTGATCGAGGCACAGATCCGCACCGCCCGGCGGCACCTCCCGGCCGGCTACAGCCGCGAGCTGCCACGCCTGGCCGACGGCCCGTCGGCCGCGCTGCCGCGGGTCTACGACATCGCCCTCGAGACGATCTCGCACGGCGATGGCCGCCTGGACACCGACGGCCTTGGCGGTTTCGTCTCGGCCTACCAGATGGTGACGCCGCTCACGATCGGCGAACTGTGGGCCATCCCGATCATGCTACGGCTGGCCCTGATCGAGAACCTCCGCCGCGTGGCGGCCCGGATCGGGGCCGATCGCGTGGATCGGAACCGCGCCGACTACTGGGCGGACCAGATGACGACGATCGCGGAGAAGGACCCGAAGAGCCTCATTCTGTCGATCGCCGACATGGCGCGCTCGGATCCGCCGATGGTCGGGTCGTTCGTCGCCGAGTTCGCCCGCCGCCTGCAGGGCAAGAGCGCGGCGCTGGCCCTGCCGCTCACGTGGATCGAACAGCGGCTGTCGGACGACGGCCTGACGATCGAGCAACTGGTGCAATCGGAGAACCAGCACCAGGCGGCCGACCAGGTCTCGATCAGCAACAGCATCAGCAGTCTGAGGTTCCTCGGGGCCGCCGACTGGCGTGACTTCGTCGAGGCGAGAAGCGGCGTGGAACGGACCCTGCGAGAGGATCCGGCCGGCGTGTATCCCCTGATGGATTTCGCCACGCGAGACCAGTATCGCCACGTCGTGGAGACGACGGCCAGGCGGAGCGGCCGGACCGAAGGTGAGGTGGCGCGGCTCGCGATCCACCTCGCCGGGGAGACAGCCGCGACCGCGGGTCCCGACGCCAGGGCGACGCACGTCGGGTTCTACCTCGTCGACAAGGGGCTCTCACAGCTCGAACGAGCGGTGCGTGCGCGCTTCTCCGTCGCCGAAACCGTGCGGCGCGTGTGCCTCAGCCACCCGCTGTCGTTCTATCTCGGCAGCATCGTCGCCATCACGGTGCTGCCCCCGGCGGTCCTGATCGTGAGGCTGCGAGGGGAAAGCGCGGATGGGTGGCTCCTCGGGATCGTCGGGATCCTCCTGCTGCTGTGCGTCAGCCAGGTGGCCGTCGCCGTTGTGAACGCCCTGGTGCCTCAGCTGGCGACGCCCCGTGCCCTGCCGAAAATGGACCTGTCGGAAGGCATTCCCTCGGCCGCGCGAACGCTGGTCGCCGTCCCTACGTTAATCACGAGCGCGCAGAACGTGGAGCACCTGGTCGAAGCACTGGAGGTACGCTTTCTCGGCAACCGGGACGATCACGTCTCCTTCGGTCTTCTGACGGACCTGGCCGATGCGTCTCAGGAGACCCTTCCCGAAGACGAAGCCCTCGAGGGTCTCGCCGCGCGCCTGATCAACGACCTGAACGAAAAGTACCCCGTCTCCGTAGGGGTGACGCATGCGTCGCCCCTGCAAGGCCCGTTCTTCCTCTTCCATCGCCCGCGGCGCTGGAACCCCGAGGAGCGCGTGTGGATGGGATACGAACGCAAGCGCGGGAAGCTGGGTGATTTGAATGCGCTGCTCCGCGGCCGCTCGAACGGCCGCTTCTCGCGCGTCGTTGGGGACATCGGGATCCTCCAGCAGGTGAAATACGTCATCACGCTCGACGCGGACACGCTGCTGCCGCGAGACGCCGCCCGCCTCCTGGTTGGCGCGATGATGCACCCGCTCAATCGCGCGCGGTACGACGAGCACGAGCAGCGCGTGACCGAAGGGTACGGCATCCTTCAGCCGCGGGTGGCCGTCAGCCTCCCCGGCGCGACCCGGTCACGGTATGCGCGGCTGTGGGCCAGCGAGTCTGGCATCGATCCCTATACCCGCGTTGTGTCCGACGTCTATCAGGACTTGTTCGGCGAAGGCTCCTTCATCGGCAAGGGGATTTACGACGTGGACGCGTTCGACCTGGCGGTGGGCGGTCGCTTCCCGGAGAACCGGATCCTCAGCCACGACCTGATCGAAGGCTGCTACGCGCGCGCCGGGCTCCTGACCGACGTGCAGGTGTACGAGGAGTCCCCGTCCCGCTATGAGGAGGACGTGCGGCGGCGCTACCGTTGGATCCGCGGCGACTGGCAACTGTGGCGCTGGCTGCTGCCGGGCGTTCCCGGTCGCGACGGCCGGCCCACTCGCAACCCACTCCCCCCGCTCGGCCGATGGAAACTCCTCGACAACCTGCGCCGCAGCCTCGCGCCCTCGGCGCTGGTTGGCCTGTTCCTGGTCTCGTGGGCGGTGCTGTCGCCCGCCTGGGGATGGACCCTCGCCGGCGTGGGCTGCCTGCTGCTCCCCGCCCTGGTCGCGTCGCTTCCGGGCATCGTGCGAAAGCCGGTCGACGTGCTGCTCGCCCAACATCTCGCCGACAGCGCACGCTCGATTGGACGGCAGGTGGCGCAGGCGCTGCTGACACTCGCGTGCCTCCCGTACGAAGCGTACTTCAGTCTCGACGCCGTTCTCCGTACGACCGCGCGGCTGCTCGTCACGCGCAGGCGGCTGCTTCAGTGGACGCCGTCCGGTGATCACGCGCGCCCGGATCGCCAGGGTCTGGCCGGCACGTGGGCGAGGATGTGGATCGCGCCCACCCTCGCCGGCGCCGCAGGCGCGTACTTGTCGCTGGCCCGTCCGTCGGGCCTCGACGCCGCCGCTCCCATCCTGCTTCTCTGGTTCGCCGCCCCGGTCATCACCTGGCAGATCAGCCGTCCGCTGACGCGGCGCGACGCGCGGCTGACCAGGGACCAGCTCCGATTCCTTCGCGGCGTTGCACGCAAGACATGGGACTTTTTCGACACCTACGTCGGGCCCGACGATCACTGGCTGCCACCGGACAACTACCAGGAGTCGCCCGCCCCCGGGGTGGCGCATCGCACGTCGCCGACCAATATGGGGCTGACGCTGCTCGCCAATTTGTCGGCCTACGACTTCGGCTACATCTCGGTAGGCCGGCTCGTGGACCGCACCACGCGCGCGTTCCAGGCCATGTCGGCGATGGAGCGCCACCGCGGCCACTTTTACAACTGGTACGACACTCAGTCGCTCGCGCCGCTCGCGCCGCGGTACATCTCCTCGGTGGACAGCGGCAACCTGGCCGGCCATCTCCTGACGCTCCGGCCGGGGCTGCTCGCGCTTGTGGGCGATCCGATCCTGCCGTCCCGCGCCATTCAGGGACTGCGCGACACGTTCGACCTGGTGGCCGACACCAGTCGGGGCGCGCCGACGACCGCCGTGACGCGGCTGCAGCAGGCGCTCGACACGGCGTGCGAATCCGGGCCGAAGACGATCGCGGACGGCCGGCTGATCCTCGAACGCCTCGCCGCGGAGAGCCGCGCCCTGGCGACCGCGCTGGCCACCTCCACCGAACACGCGGCGAGCCAGTGGGCCTCGGCGGTGGCCGACCAGTGCCGGGACGTCCTGGGCGATCTCACGTACCTGGCGCCGTGGGCGTCGCCCCCCGTTTCCGCGACGCCGCAGGCGCACCTCCCCGAGTTCACCTCCATCCCGACGCTCGGCGAGCTGGCGGCGCTCGACGGCGAGTGGGGCAGCCCCGCCAGGGCGAGGATCGCGGTGATCGTCCGCCTCGCGGCGCAGGCAATCGACCTCGCGGAGATGGAGTGGAGCTTCCTGTTCGACCAGACCCGCCAGGTTCTGTCGATCGGGTACAACGTCGCCGAGCGTCGTCGCGATTCCAGCTACTACGACCTGCTCGCCTCCGAGGCGCGTCTCTGCACGTTTGTCGCGATCGCGCAGGGACACCTGCCGCAGGAGAGCTGGTTCGCGCTCGGCCGCCTGCTCACGACGGCGGCGGGCGAGCCGGTGCTGCTGTCGTGGAGCGGCTCGATGTTCGAGTACCTCATGCCGCTTGTCGTGATGCCGGGCTACGACGACACGCTGCTCGACCAGACGTGCAAGGCGGCAGTCAAGCGCCAGATCGAATATGGCAGGCACCGCGGGGTGCCGTGGGGCATTTCCGAATCGGGGTACAACCTGCTCGACGTGCGGCTTGCCTACCAGTACCGCGCGTTCGGCGTGCCCGGCCTCGGCCTCAAGCGCGGCCTCGCCGACGATCTGGTTGTCGCGCCGTACGCGTCAGCCCTCGCGCTGATGGTGTCACCCGAGGAGGCGTGCGCGAACCTGCAGCGGCTCGCGGCAGAGGGCTTCGAGGGGGAATTCGGCTTCTACGAGGCGATTGACTACACGCCGACGCGTCTGCCGCGCGGTCATTCGCACGTCCTGGTTCGCACCTACATGGCGCATCACCAGGGGATGACGTTCCTGTCGCTGGCGCAGGTACTCCTCGGCGGCCGGATGCAGGAGCGCTTCGCGTCCGACCCGGCGTTCCAGGCGACCGCGCTGCTGCTCCAGGAGCGGATCCCGCGCGCGAGCGCGTTCTACTTGCCGCCGACGCCCGCGTCGGACACCCGCACAGCGCCGGCCAGCGCCGAAATCGCGGTGCGCTCGTTCAGCGGGCCCGACACGCCCGCTCCCGAGGTGCAACTGCTGTCGAATGGCCGGTATCACGTCGTGGTCACCAACGCGGGCGGTGGGTACAGCAGGTGGAAGGACCTCGCCGTCACCCGCTGGCGCGAGGATGCGACCTCGGACAACTGGGGGACGTTCTGCTACATCCGGGACGTCGCGAACGGCGCCTTCTGGTCTGCGGCGCACCAGCCGACGCTGCAGCCGGCCGATCGGTTCGAGGCGGTGTTCTCCGAGGCACGCGCCGAGTTCCGCAGCAGGAGCCACCAGATCGAGACCTACACCGAAATCGCCGTGTCGCCCGAAGACGATGTCGAGCTGCGCCGGCTGCGCCTGACCAACTGCGGCCGCACGCGCCGCACGATTGAGGTGACGAGCTACGCGGAGGTGGCGCTCGCCGCCCCGGCCGCCGACGCGTTGCACCCGGCGTTCAGCAACCTCTTCGTCCAGACCGAGATCGTCCCGGACCAGCGCGCCATCCTCTGCACGAGGCGCCCGCGCTCGAGCGGTGAGTCGTCCCCCTGGATGTTCCATCTCATGGCGGCGCACGGCGCGTCGGCTGGCAGCGCCCTCTCGTACGAGACCGATCGGCTGCGCTTCCTCGGTCGCGGGCGAACCCCCGCCGACCCGCGCGCGATGCGCGAGCCCGGGCCGCTCTCGGGCGCCGCGGGGTCGGTACTCGACCCGATCGTCGCCATTCGCGGCCGGTACGTGGTCGAGCCGGACGAGTCGATCACGATCGACGTGGTCTCGGGCGTGGCCGAGACGCGCGGCGCCTGCCTGGGCCTCGTGAACAAGTACCAGGATCGGCGGCTTGCCAATCGCGTGTTCGCGCTGGCGTCCACACACGCTCAGGTCGTCCTGCGGCAGTTGAATGCCAGCGAGTCGGACGCGCAGCTCTATTGCCAACTGGCCGGCTCGGTCATCTACGCGAACCCGTCGCTGCGCGCCGACCCGGCCATCCTCGCTTCGAACCGGCGTGGGCAGTCCGGGTTGTGGGGCTCCTCGGTGTCCGGCGATCTGCCGATTGTGCTGCTGCAGATCGGCGACGCGGCTCACATCGAGCTGGTGCGCCAGCTCGTGCAGGCCCACGCCTATTGGCGCCTGAAGGGGCTGGCGGTGGACCTCGTGATCTGGAACGAGGATCATGCAGGTTACCGGCAGATGCTCCAGGAGCAGATCATCGGTCTCATCGCGGCTGGCGTCGAGACGAACGCACCGGCCCGTCCAGGCGTGGTCTTCGTTCGCCCCGCCGAGCAGATCTCGAGCGAGGACCGGACGCTGTTCCAGTCGGTCGCCAGGGCGATCATCACCGACAGCCGAGGCTCGCTGGCGGATCAGGTCGCCGGCCGCCCGGCGGACCTGCTCCCCGCGCGGTTCACGCCCACCCGGGTCCAGCGTGCGCCGGTTCCCGCACTGCCGCCGCTGCCTCGCGACGACCTGCTGTTCTTCAACGGGCTGGGCGGCTTCACCCAGGACGGCCACGAATACATCATCACGACCGGGGCGGGCCACGTGACCCCGGCACCCTGGGTCAACGTTCTGGCGAACCCCGGGTTCGGCACCGTCATCTCGGAGAGCGGCTCGGCGTACACCTGGGCCGACAACGCCCACGAGTTCCGCCTGACGCCCTGGAACAACGACTCGGTGACCGATGCCAGCGGGGAGGCCTTCTACCTTCGCGACGAGGAAAGCGGCCGCTTCTGGTCGCCGACGCCCCTGCCGGCCGGTAGCGGAAGTCCGTACACCAGCCGGCATGGATTCGGCTACAGCGTGTTCGAGCACAGCGAAGACGGCATCACGTCGGAGTTGTGGGTGTATGTGGACCTGACGGCGCCCGTGAAGTGGTCGGTGCTGAAGATTCGCAATGCCTCCGGCCGATTGCGCCGCCTGTCCGCGACCGGCTACGTGGAGTGGGTGTTGGGTGACCTCCGGGCCAAGGCCGCCCCGCACGTGGTCACCACGATCGATCCGGACACCGGCGCCGTGTTCGCCGAGAACGCGTACAACGCCGAATTCGCCGGGCGCACAGCGTTCTTCCACGTGGACGGCGCGAGTCGCCGCGTGTCTGGCGACCGCACCGAGTTCATCGGCCGCAACGGCACGCTCAGGCAGCCGGCCGCGATGATGCGGTCGACGCTCTCCGATCGCGTGGGGGGCGCGATCGATCCGTGCGCGGCGATCCAGGTGGCCTTCGAACTGGCCGCCGGACAGGAACGCGAGATCGTCTTCAAGCTCGGCGCAGGACGCGACCGCGACGACGCGGCAGTCCTGGTCGGCCGTGTCCGGGGTGCGGCCGCGGCGCGTCGCTCGCTCGAGGCCGTCTGGCAGTACTGGAACCACACGCTCGGCGCCGTCCAGGTCGAAACACCCGACGCCGCGCTCAACGCGCTGGCCAACGGCTGGCTCCTCTACCAGGCCATCGCGTGTCGTCTCTGGGGTCGCAGCGGCTTGTACCAGTCGGGGGGCGCCTTTGGGTTCCGCGACCAGTTGCAGGACGTGATGGCGTTGGTCCACGCCGAGGCGCCGCTGGTCCGACAGCACCTGCTGTTGTGCGCGTCGCGGCAGTTTTCGGAAGGCGACGTCCAGCACTGGTGGCATCCACCTGGCGGTCGAGGCGTCCGCACGCACTGCTCGGACGACTACCTCTGGCTGCCGCTGGCGACGTGTCGCTATGTGGGCGTCACCGGCGACACTGGAGTGCTCGATGAAACGGTTCACTTCATCGAAGGCCGCGCGGTGAACCCCGAGGAGGATTCCTACTACGACCAGCCGCGCACCTCCGAGGACAGCGCCAGCCTCTACGGCCACTGCGTGCGTGCGATCGTGAGGGGCCTGCGGTTCGGCACCCACGGCCTGCCGCTCATCGGCTCAGGAGACTGGAACGACGGCATGAACCTGGTCGGCGCGGAAGGGCGCGGCGAGAGCGTCTGGCTGGGGTTCTTCCTCTACGCCGTGCTGACGCCGTTTGCGGACCTGGCCAGGCGGCACGGCGATTCCGCCTTCGCGGATCGCTGCCTGTCGGAGGCGGCGAGGTTGCGGCTGCGCCTCGAGGAGACGGGGTGGGACGGGTCGTGGTACCGGCGCGCCTACTTCGACGACGGGTCGCCGCTCGGCTCGTCGAGCAACCCCGAGTGCCAGATTGATTCGATTGCGCAGAGCTGGTCCGTCCTTTCCGGGGCCGCCGATCCGGCGCGCGCCCGCACCGCGATGGACGCGGTGGACGCGCGACTGGTTCGCCGGGACGACGCGCTCGTCAGCCTGCTCGACCCGCCGTTCGACACCTCCGCGCTCGACCCCGGATACATTAAAGGGTACGTCCCTGGCGTGCGAGAAAACGGGGGCCAGTACACCCACGCGGCCATCTGGGCGGCGATGGCCTTCGCCGAACTCGGCGACGCCCGGCGCGCGTGGGACGTGTGGAATCTGATCAACCCGCTCGCTCACGGGGCGTCACCCGCAGCGATCGAGACCTACCGGGTCGAGCCCTACGTGGTGGCGGCCGACGTCTACGCTGTGGCTCCGCACGTCGGGCGTGGCGGCTGGACCTGGTACACGGGGTCTGCCGCCGGGATGTACCGGCTCCTCGTCGAGTCACTGCTCGGCGTGACGCGGCTGGGCGATCGGTTGCGGATCGAGCCGTGCCTGCCCGCCGACTGGACCGCCTTCACCGTGCACTACCGTTACGGCGAGACCGTCTATCACATCGCGGTACACCAGACGCCGCACGCGACCGGCGACGAGCGCCTCAGCATTGATGGCCATACCCAGGCCAGCATGGCGATTCCACTCGTCGATGACCAGTGCGAGCACAAGGTGGAGGTGTGGATCGTCGGCCGCAGGGGATGGTAGAGAACAGGTGGACATCCGGCGCAAGAAGCGGATGATACCCGGGCGGCTCTTCTTAGCGCCGATCAGAATCCCCACCTGAGGGCAGGGCCAGAGTTAGTACGAGAAGACGCGTTGGGGACATCGGAGGCCCTTATGGCAGCAAGAAAAAAAAGAGCCAGAACGATGGCGCCAGATGCCAGGCGCGGCGTCAAGGCCATCGAGGCGCAGGAGATCGCCGGAACGGCACCCGAGGGGCAAGAGACGGTCGCAAGTACCGTTGCCGGCTTTCCCATCGTCGGCATCGGCGCGTCCGCTGGGGGGCTGGGGGCATTCGAGGCATTTTTTTCCGGCATGCCCGCCGACACCGATCCCGGCATGGCCTTCGTGCTCGTGCAGCACCTGGCCCC
The DNA here is from genome assembly GCA_026393675.1 of Acidobacteriota bacterium. Classification (NCBI taxonomy): domain Bacteria; kingdom Pseudomonadati; phylum Acidobacteriota; species Acidobacteriota bacterium. The sequence goes on from JAPKZQ010000016.1 coordinate 44,268, forward strand.
GGACCACAAGAGTATCCTCACTGACCTCGTCCGGCGCTACACACGCATGCAGGTCTTCGAGGTCGAGGACGGGATGGCGGTCAAGCCCAACTGCGCTTATATCATTCCGCCCAATCGCGACATGGCTCTCTTGAGCGGCATGCTCCAATTGATGGAACCCTCCGCCCCACGCGGCCAGCGTCTGCCGATTGACTTCTTCTTTCGCTCCCTGGCCCAGGACCAGCGCGAGCGGGCCATCTGCATCGTGCTTTCGGGCACTGGCAGCGACGGCACGCTCGGCGTGCGGGCCATCAAAGGCGAGGGCGGCATGGCCATGGCCCAGAACCCCGCATCCACCGAGTACGACGGCATGCCGCGCAGCGCCATTGCCACCGGAATGGTGGACTACGAGCTGTCGCCGGCCGAGATGCCCGCCCAGCTCATGTCCTATGTGGCCCATGCGTTCGGCACACTTCCCCGGGTCATATCCGCCCCGGCACCCCACGCCGAGAACGCGCTGAAGAAGATTCTCATCCTGCTGCGAGCCCAGACCGGCCACGATTTTTCCCAGTACAAACCGAGCACCATCCATCGCCGCATCGAGCGGCGCATGGCCGTCCACCAGATTGAAACGGTCGAGGGGTACGTCGAGTACTTGCAACAGACTCCGGCCGAGGTGGAAGCCCTCTTTCACGACATGCTGATCGGTGTGACCAGTTTCTTCCGCGATCCGGAGACCTTCAAGGCGCTCGAACAGCAGGTCATCCCGAAGCTCTTTGAGGGCAAGCCCGCGGGCGCCCTGATCCGCGTCTGGTCGGCGGGATGCTCCACCGGCGAAGAAGCCTATTCCATCGCCATCCTCCTGCAGGAGCGCCTGGACGGGTTGAAGCAGAGGTACAAGGTGCAGGTCTTCGCCACCGACATTGACAGCCAGGCGATTGTCACGGCCCGCGCCGGCATCTATCCGGCCAGCATTGCCGCCGACATCTCGCCGGAGAAGCTGGTGCGTTTTCTTGCGGCGGAGCCCGACGGCAGCGCCTACCGCATCCACAAGGGCATCCGCGACATGCTGGTCTTCTCTGAGCACGATGTGATCAAAGACCCGCCCTTCTCCAAGCTTGACCTCATCATCTGCCGCAACCTCCTGATCTATATGGGCGGCGACTTGCAGAAGAAGCTGATCCCCCTGTTCCACCACGCGCTGAACCCGGGCGGTTTTCTCTTGCTGGGCACTTCGGAGGCGGTGGGCGAGTGTGGTCATCTCTTTGCCGAACTGGACCGCAAGTTGAAGCTGTATCAGCGCCAGGAGGATCTTCACAGCGCACAGCGCGCGGCCGTGGGCCGGTTTCTGCCGCCGATGACGGCTGTAGATGTGGCGCTCCCGCCGTCCGCCCTCCTTCGCCAAGGCTTCGGCGGACAAGACGGCGGGCAGGCAGGAAAGACGGCCGGTTTGATGAAACGACCGCTGCGCGAACTCACCGAACAGGCGCTCCTGCAACAGGTCGCCCCGGCCGCCGCGCTCGTCAACGGACAGGGTGACATTCTCTACCTCCACGGCCGCACCGGCCTGTTCCTTGAACCGGCGCCGGGCGAGACCTCCGGTGTCAGCAACATCCTGCAGATGGCCCGCGAAGGATTGCGGCGCGGACTGACCACGGCCCTGCGCAAAGCCGCAGGCACAAAACAGAGCGTGCGCCACCCCGGCCTGCGGGTCAAAACCAACGGCGACTTCACGACGGTCAACCTGACTGTTCGATCGGTGGCGGTAAGCCCCGCCGCGACACCAGAGGTGTCCCTGTACCTGGTCATCCTGGAGGAAGCGCCTGCCTCCGCTCCCTCGACGACGCTCGGGGCTTCCACCTCCGCCAACGAAACGGCGGGACATGCCGGCGGGCTGGCAGGGGCGGACGGCCTCGACATGGCCGATGCCGACCGATTCGACGCTTCGACGGGGCTCACTTCGACAGGGCGCAGTGCAGGCAGCGCAGGCGGGCTCACCGCAGGCGAGCGCATCGCGTTACTCGAGCAGGAACTGCGGGCCAAGGACGAGTACCTCCAGACCACCAACGAAGAGCTGGAGACCGCCAACGAAGAGCTCAAATCCTCGAACGAGGAGATGCAGTCGGTCAACGAAGAATTGCAGTCCACCAACGAAGAGCTGGAGACCTCCAAGGAGGAACTGCAATCGGTCAACGAGGAACTGGCGACGGTCAACACCGAACTGCAAAACAGGGTCATGGATCTGTCTCGGGCCAACAACGACATGAACAACCTGTTGGCCGGCACCGGCATCGCCACCGTCTTTGCGGATCATCAACTGCGCATCCTGCGCTTCACCCCATCCGCCACCGGGATCATCAACCTGATCCTGAGCGACGTGGGGCGGCCCGTGGGCCACATCGTTTCCAATCTGGTGGGCTACGACCGCCTGGTGGAGGATGCGCAGGCGGTGCTGGACACGCTGGTGACCAAAGAGGTGGACGTGCAGACGCGGGCAGGCGCGTGGTACTCGATGCGCATCCGGCCCTACCGCACGCTGGACAACGTGGTCGAAGGCGCGGTCATTACCTTTGTCGACATCACGGAGATCAAGCGGACGCAGGCGGCGCTGCGGAAAGCCAACGACCTGCTCCGTTTGGCCGTGGTGGTGCGCGATTCCCACGACGCCGTCGTGTTGCAGGATATGGAGGGGCGTATCCTGGCCTGGAATTCGTCGGCGGAGAGGATGTATGGTTGGAGCGAGTCCGAGGCGTTGGAGATGAACATCCGCGAGCTGATACCGGAAGGGCAGCGAGAGGAAGCGTTTGCGACGGTACATCAGTTGAGCCGGAACGATGTCCTGGAGCCGTATCGCACTCAACGGATCGCGAGAGATGGCACGGTCGTGGAAGTGTGGCTCACCTCCACCGCTCTGGTGAATGAGGCCAGGCAGGTGTATGCGATTGCGACGACGGAGCGGGCGAGTGGGATTGAAGGTTGACAGGGTGATGTGCGAGCAAGCCCATGACTGCTAAACAGACTGAATCACACCAGACACTGCGCCTGCGTGCCGAAGAGAAGCTCGCGTCAGGAGCGGCTGCACCCAAACAGGCACTATCACTCGATGAGGCGAACCTGCTGCTCCACGACTTGCAGGTGCATCAAATAGAACTGGAGATGCAGAACGAGGAACTGCGCCGGGTCCAGGCGGAACTGGACGTCGCGCGGGCGCGTTATTTCGACCTCTACGATCTGGCGCCGGTCGGCTATTGCACCCTCAGCGAGCAGGGGCTGATCCTGGAAGCCAACCTTACCGCCGCCGCCTTGCTGGGCGTGGCCCGGGGCGCGCTGGTCAAGCAGCGGATCACCAGGTTCATCCTCAAGGAAGACCAGGACATCTACTACCTGCAACGCAAACAGCTCTTTGAAACCAGCGCCCCGCAGGCGTACGAACTGCGGATGCTGAAGAAGGACGGAACGGTATTCTGGGGGCACGTGGCGGCGACCGCCACGCAGGACGCCGACGGCGCGCCGGTGTGCCGTGTCGTGCTGAGCGACATCACCGCGCGTAAGCAGGCGGAAGATGAGCTGCATCAGAGAGAGACTCGATTCAAGGAGATGTTTGATGATGCCCCTGTTGGCTACCATGAGTTAGACGCCGAGGGACGCATGACCCGCGTCAATCGCACTGAACTCGCGACGCTGGGCTACTCTGCTGAGGAGATGCTGGGCCGCCACGTGTGGGAGTTCGTTGATGAAAAGGACCTTTCCAGAAAAGCCGTGTTGGAGAAGCTCGCTGGAACGTTACCGCCGGGGCGAAATATCGAGCGAACCTACTGGAAGAAAGACGGGACAAGAATACCGGTGCTCGTCCAGGATCGGCTCCTTCGGGACCAAGATGGCACAATCACCGGGATTCGCACCACCGCGCAGGACATCACCGAGCACAAGCGGGCGGAAGAGGAGAAGGCCAAACTCGAGAACCAGCTCCAGCAGTCCCAGAAGATGGAATCGGTGGGTCGCCTGGCGGGCGGTGTGGCCCATGATTTCAACAACATGTTGGGGGTGATCCTCGGGCATGCGGAGTTGGCGATCGGGCAGGTGGACCCGGCCCTGCCGCTCCATGCCGACCTTACGGAAATCCGCAAGGCGGCCATTCGCTCTGCCGATCTGACCCGCCAACTGCTGGCCTTTGCCCGCAAGCAGACCGTCGCGCCCAAAGTCCTGGATCTGAACGAGACCGTGGGGGGCATGCTCAAAATGCTGAAACGGCTCATCGGCGAGGATATCGACCTCAAGTGGCGGCCGGAGGCGGATCTGTGGCCGATCAAGGTGGACCCGTCGCAGATCGACCAGATCCTGGCCAACCTGTGCGTCAACGCCAGGGACGCGATCTCCGGCGTCGGCAAAATTACCATCGAGACGGGAAACAGCACCTTCAACGAGGACGACTGCGCCGCTCACGCGGAATTCATCCCCGGCGAGTACGTGCTGCTCGCCGTGAGCGACGACGGCTGCGGCATGGAGAAGGAAACGCAGGCGCATCTGTTCGAACCGTTCTTCACGACCAAAGCGCTGGGCAAAGGCACCGGCCTGGGATTGGCCACGGTTTACGGCATCGTCAAGCAGAACAACGGCTTCATCAACGTCTACAGCGAGCCGAATCAGGGAACGACCTTCAAGATCTACCTGCCCCGCCATGAGGGCAAGGCCGGGCAGGCGCAGACGGAAGGCGCGGCAAGGTCTGCCCAGCGCGGCCAGGAGACCGTCCTGCTGGTGGAGGACGAGTCGTCCATCCTGACACTGACCTCAAAGATCCTCGAACGTCAGGGCTACACCGTGTTGGCAGCGAGCACCCCTGGGCAGGCCATCCGGATGGCTCGGGAATACGTCGGCCGGATCCACCTGCTCATGACAGACGTGGTGATGCCCGAGATGAACGGCCGGACCCTGGCCAAGAACCTGTTGTCTCTCCATCCGCACCTCAAGCGCCTGTTCATGTCGGGATACACGGCTGACGTGATCGCGCACCACGGCGTTCTGGACGAAGGGGTGCATTTTCTCCAGAAGCCCTTCTCTATAGAACGTCTGGCCGCCACGGTCCGGGAGACGCTGGATAGTGAATAGGGAAAGGTATCTCGAGCCCGCACTCGCCCGCCGATCCTGGGTCGCGGTGTTCGCGGTGATCACGCTGGTGCTGCTGACTGGGGGCTGCTGGTACTATCGGGCCGGCATCATCAGCCTCATCGTCGGGTCGTTCATCCTGCTGGCCGCGGCCACGATCGCCTGGGCTTACTGGCGGCAGCACGCCGCGCAGCGCGCGCTACGCGAGAGCGTGGAACGGTTCCAACTCGCGAATCGCGCCACGTTCATCGCCATCTGGGACGTGGATCTCCAGACCGACAAGCTCTGGTGGAGCGACAATCTCCAGGCGCTTTTCGGTTATCAGGCCAAGGAGATCGAGCCGGGCCTCGAATTCTGGACCAGGTGCATCCATCCCGAAGACCTCGAACGCGTGAACGCGGGCCTTCAGGCGGCCCTGGATTCTGACCGCGAATCCTGGTCCGACGCGTATCACTTTCGTCGCAAAGACGGTTCGTACGCGGCGGTCGAAGACCGGGGCTACATCGCTCGAGACGCCGCCGGCCGCCCGATCAGGATACTCGGCACGATGCAGGACGTCACCGAGCGCAAGCGGGCCGAGGAGGAGAAGGCCAGACTCGAAGGCCAGCTTCAGCAGGCCCAGAAGATGGAATCGGTGGGCCGGCTGGCGGGCGGCGTGGCGCACGACTTCAACAACATGCTGGGCGTGATCCTCGGGCACACCGAAATGGCCTTGGACCAGGTGGACCCGGCGCAGCCGCTCCATGCCGACCTGCAGGAGATTCGCAAGGCGGCCTGTCGCTCCGTCGACCTCACGCGGCAATTGCTGGCCTTTGCCCGCAAGCAGATCGTCGCGCCCCAAGTCCTGGACCTGAACGAGACCGTGGCGGGCATGCTCAAGATGCTGCACCGGCTCATCGGCGAGGATCTCGATCTCACGTGGCAGCCGGGGGCGGATCTCTGGCCGGTCAAGGTGGACCCGTCCCAGATCGACCAGATCCTGGCCAACCTGTGCGTCAACGCCCGCGACGCCATCGCTGACGTCGGCAAGGTCACCATCGAGACGGGAAGCAGCACCTTCGACGAGGACTACTGCGCTGTTCACGCGGGCTTTGTGCCAGGGACCTATGTGCGGCTCGCGGTGAGCGACGACGGCTGCGGCATGGACAAGGACACGCTGCCGCATGTGTTCGAACCGTTCTTCACGACCAAAGCCATAGGCGAAGGCACCGGCCTGGGCCTGGCCACGGTCTACGGCATCGTCAAGCAGAACAACGGTTTCATCAACGTCTACAGCGAGCCGGGACAGGGCACGACGTTTACGATCTATCTGCCCCGGCATGTGGGCAAAGCCGGACAGGCACCGACGGAAGGCGCGGCGGGACCGGCCCTGCGCGGCCACGAGACCATCCTGCTGGTGGAGGACGAGTCGGCCATCCTGAGACTGGCCACGAGGATGCTCGAGCATCAGGGCTACACCGTGCTGGCCGAAAGCACCCCGGGCGAGGCCATCCGCGTGGCCAGGGAATACACCGGCCAGATTCATCTGCTCATGACCGACGTGGTCATGCCCGAGATGAACGGCCGCGACCTGGCCAGAAACCTGCTGTCCTCCTACCCGCACCTCAAGCGGCTGTTCATGTCGGGCTATACGGCCAACGTCATCGCCCACCACGGCGTGCTGGATGAAGGGGTGCATTTCATCCAGAAGCCCTTCTCCCCGAAAGACCTGGCCGCCAAGGTCCGGGAGGCGCTGGATCGTGAATAGGGAAAAGGAATCTCGATCGGGATGTGCCGGCTCATCGTCGAGCCCCTTCTCGGCGTGACGCGCCCTGGCGACATCTCTCGCGATCTCCGTGCTTTTCGTTCGCTGGACGCGGTAGACTGTCGCGGTCGAAGGGACCGGATGTTCCCATTTCTCTTGATGTGGCATCCGCTCAACATGACCAGACACAGGCTTGCCGCAACCGCGCTCGTGGGCCTCACGCTCGGCCTCGCAAGCGCCACGACGCAAGAGCCGGGCAAGGCGAGCAGGCCCACGCTCTACGTCGTCGCGAACGCGTACCTCGACACGCAGTGGAACTGGACGGTGCAGGACACGATTCGCGACTTCGTGCCGGCGACGTTCTTCGACAACTTCAAGTTGATCGAGCAGTATCCCCACTACGTGTTCAACTTCGAAGGCGCGATCCACTACATGTGGTTCAAGGAATACTACCCGGAGGCGTGGGCCACGCTCCAGAAGCATGTCGCCACCGGCCGCTGGCGGCTGGCCGGTTCGTGGATCAATGCCGTGGATGTGAACGTGCCGTCACCCGAATCGCTCATGCGGCAGGCGCTCTACGGAAAACGGTTCTTCCGGCGTGAGTTCGACCGTACAAGCCAGGATGTGTTCCTGCCCGACTGCTTCGGGTTCGGCTTCGCGTTGCCGTCGGTTGCCGCGCATTCAGGGCTCACCGCGTTTTCCACTCAGAAGCTCACGTGGGGATCGTCGGTGCCGATTCCGTTCCCGATCGGTCGGTGGCGTGGCGTGGACGGCAGCACCGTCGTTGCGGCGCTGAATCCGCGCGACTATGTGACGCGCATCCGAAGCGACGTCTCGACTGACCCGAAATGGTCGGACGATCTCACTACCGTCAGCACCGGCCGCCAGATTGGGCTCCGCTATTTTGGCGTTGGCGACATCGGCGGGGCGCCGGATCCCGAGACCGTGGACTGGCTCGAGAAGGCGTTCGCGAACAAGGACGCGAAGATCGAGGTGCGAAATACGTCGGCCGACCAACTATCGCGCGACCTGACCGACCAGGAGAAGGCCGCGCTCCCCGAGTACACGGGCGAGCTCACGATGAAGACGCACGGCGTCGGCTGCTACACCTCGCAGGCGGCGCTGAAACGGTTCAACCGCGAAAACGAACTCCTGGCCGACGCCGCCGAACGCGCGGCCGTGGCAGCGCGAGTCCTGACAGGATTGCGGTATCCGGCCGAACGGCTGCGGGACGCGTGGACGCGCGTATTGTGGCATCAGTTCCACGACGATCTGACCGGCACCTCCATTCCTCAGGCATACGGCTTCTCATGGAACGACGAACTGGTGTCGGCCAATCAGTTCGCCGGCGTGCTCGAGAGCTCGACCGCCGCGGTTGGCGATCTCCTCGACACGCGCGGCACGGGCGTTTCGCTCGTCGTGTTCAATCCGATCGCACGCGCGCGGCGCGACACGGTCGAGGCGACCGTCTACTTCCGCGGGCCGGCGCCGGAGGCGATACGTGTGGCAGACACGGTCACCGGCCGCGACGTGCCGGCACAGGTCCTCGAGAGACGCGGGAGCGAGGCGCGAGTGCTCTTCGTCGCGGAGATGCCGCCAGTGGGCTACAAGGTGTTCGACGTCACACCTGCTACCGCCGCCGCACCGTCATCGTCGCTTCGCATCACGTCACAGTCGCTCGAAAACGCTCGGTACACGGTAAAGGTCGATTCGAACGGCGATATCGCGTCGGTCTTCGACAAGAGCGCCGGCCGCGAGCTTCTGCGTGCGCCCGTACGGCTCGAATTGCGGGACGATCCGTCGCCAGACAAACCCGCATGGCGCATCTTGTGGACCACCGTGAACGCTGCGCCCCGGGAGTACCCTATTGCGCCAGTGGTCCGCATCATTGAACGCGGGCCCGTCCGCGTCGCCCTCGAGATCACGCGAAAGGCTGCCGGTTCGACCTTCGTCCAGCGCGTGATGCTGACCGACGGCGGAGACCGGGTCGACGTCGAGAACCTCGTGGACTGGAAGTCGCCGAACACGTTGCTCAAGGCGTCCTTCCGGTTCCAGGCATCGAACCCGAAGGCGACCTATGACCTCGGGCTCGGAACGATCGAACGCGGCAACAACACGCCCGATCACTACGAAGTCCCGGCGCAGAAATGGGCCGACCTGACCGACGCGAGCGGGCAGTTCGGCGTGGCAGTCGTGAACGACAGCAAATACGGGTGGGACAAACCGGCGGACGATGTGCTTCGTCTCACCTTGCTCCATACCGCGAAAGCGAAAGCCTATCCCTACGAGAGCGCCAACGATCTTGGCCACCATCGCTTCGTGTACGCGATCGCAGGCCATGCGGGCGATTGGCGTGCGGGTCAGGTTCCTGCACGTGCCGCCGCGCTGAACCAACCGCTCTTGCCATTCCAGACAACCGCGCATCCGGGAGTGTTGGGCCGAAGTATCTCGCTGTTGTCGATCGACAGCGCAGACGGGCAAGTCGCGGTGCGCGCGTTCAAGAGGGCGGAAGACGACGAGGCGATTGTCGTCCGCCTGCAGGAGCAGTACGGACGACCGGGCCGTGTTCGGGTTACGCTGCCGGCCGGTGAGATCGTGGCGGCCCGCGAGATCAACGCCGCTGAGGAACCCGTGGGGTCGTTCCCGAGTTCGGGTCGCAGCATCAGTGTCGATCTCAAACCGTATCAGCCGCGCACGTTCGCGCTGACGTTGCAACCATCGGCGTCGGCGATCGAATCGGATCGTGCCACTCGCCGCATTGCGGCTCCGGTCGCGGTGTCGCTCGACTTGCCGTTCAACCTCGACGGGGTCTCGACCGACTCGAATCGCGGGGATGGTGACTTCGACGGGAAGAAACAGACGCTGGCGGCCGAGCTTCTCCCGCGGGAACTCGAGCTCGATGGCGTGCGGTTCAGATTCGGGTCGGTGCAGAACGGCGCGGCGAACGTGCTCGTGCCGAACGGGCAGCGGCTGACACTGCCGCGAGGGCCATACAATCGCCTGTACGTGCTTGCTGCCTCAGTCGACGGCGACCTGCCCGCCACGTTCACCATCGGCCGGGCATCGGCTTCAACGCCGGTGCGAATCACGATTCGCGACTGGCAGGGCCCGGTCGGGCAGTGGGACAGCACGCTCAAAGAGCCGCGGCTCTTTCGGGAGAAGTACGTGCCGCCCATCACGCGTGGCCAGTCCTGGACGTTGGACGCGATCGCGGCGGATATGGTCGTCCGCTGGGACACGGCTACGGGAGCTGTGACGGGCCTCGACCAAATCCGTCCGGGTTTCGTCAAACGCGACGAGATCGCGTGGGTCGGAGGGCATCGTCACGCGCCGAACGGCAACCAGCCGTACATTCCGACGTACCTGTTCGCGTACGCGATAGACCTTCCGGACGGTGCGCGCGACGTCACGCTGCCGAGCGACGGCCGCGTGCGACTGCTGGCGGCCACCGTCGCGCGGGTGCCCGCGGCAACTCGCCCGGCGGCACCACTCTATGCACGGGACCTGCCGGATCCCGCATCCGCCGGTCGCCAGAGGCCATGAGACCGCGCGCCGACGTCGGACCCGTGGAATCCGACGTCAGCCGAATTCACCGTGCCGTCGGCAAGACGCGATGAAGCGGGCCAACGCATGATCATCCGCGGACTGCGCTGGTGGATGGCCGGGCTCGTGTTCCTTGCCACGTTCATCAACTTCATCGACCGGCTCACGATCGCGGTACTGGCCCCGGTCATCATCGTGCAGCTCGGCCTGACGAACCTCGAATTCGCGAGCATCAGCACGTGGTTTCTCGTCGCCTATACGGCGAGTCAGGGTCTGTCCGGGAGGATCTACGACCGCGTGGGAACCCGGCGCGGATTCACGATGTCGATCGTGATCTGGTCGGCGGCGGCCATGGCGCACGCCTTTGCCAGCGGCCTCGCAAGCTTGAGCGCGTTGCGGTTCGTGTTGGGACTGGGGGAAGCGGGCAACTGGCCTGGGGCCGCGAAGGTCATCGCCGAGTGGTTTCCCGCCCGCCAACGCGCGTTCGCGATGGGCATCTTCAACAGCGGCGTGACCGTCGGCTCGATCGTCGCCCCGCCGCTCATCGTCTATCTGCAACTGCGGTTCGGATGGCAGACGACCTTTCTTGTGACGGGCGGCCTGGGCTTCGTCTGGCTGGCGTTGTGGCTGCTGTTCTACGACACGCCGGAGCGGCACACCGCCCTCTCGCGCGCAGAACTCGCAGTCATCCGCGAAGATCGTGGCCCATCCGCGGCCCAGGGACGCGTCCGGTGGACATCGCTGCTCGCGCGCCGACAGGTGTGGGCGATTGTCGCGTCACGATTCATCACGGACCCGGTCTGGTGGCTCTACATCACCTGGCTTCCCTTGTACCTCGTTACGGTGCGCGGTTTCAGCCTGAAGCAGATCGGGTTGTTTGCGTGGCTGCCGTACGTGGCGGCCGATTTAGGGAGCCTGATCGGCGGGTGGCTCTCGGGGCATCTGATCGCACGCGGATGGACGGCCAATCGTGCGCGCAAGACCATCATCGCGATTGGCGCCGTGTTGATGATGGCCGGCATCCCCGCTGCGATGAGCGCGAGCGCCATGGCGGCGCTGGCCTTCATCAGCGTCGTGCTCTTCGGCTTCCAGGTATGGATCAACAACGTACAGACGATGCCGAGCGATTGCTTTCCGGAGAGCGTCGTGGCATCGGTGGCCGGTCTGGGCGGCGTCGGGGCGGGGTGCGGCGCGATTCTCTTCACGCTGACGACGGGGTTCGTCGTCGATCATCTCCACTCGTATACCCCGATTCTCGTCGTCGCCGGGCTGCTTCCTATTCTTGGCACGACGGTGCTCTTTGCCGTGGGAGGACCGATTCGCCGGATCCCCCTCGACCAGGAAGGGGATGTCCCCGCGTGATTCGACGACCTGGCACGGTGCTCTCGGATCTTGGCGCCTAGGTCGCGATCGGATATCACCGCAACGAGAACGGGGCGGACAACGCGCGCGCGGCAGTTGAGGCCTCGGGCGGGAAGGCGATTGCGATCCGCTGTCTGCGAGCCGGTGTCACCGAAAACCGGTTCTACTTGCGCATGGCCTTCACGGTGTCGGTGAGTGCCCGCTGCAGCAGCGCGTAGTCCCAGCCGACGCTGAGCATCCGGTAGCCGGCCGCAATCTTCGCCTGCACGTCGGCTGGCGTCACGTCAATCGCCGCCACGACCTTCCGATCGAGGCACATCTTGAGGATGCGCGCCGCATCCGCTTCCGGGATGTGCACGCACTCCACCGCGCTCACGCCGGGCGTCTCGACGATCTCCTTCGCGTTGCGCACGCCGTTCTCCGTCTCGATCATTGCAACGACGAGTAGTTCGCCTTTGGGATTCAGTGGCCACACGTCGCGCCGCTCGCGTGGGATATTCAGGCCGGCCAGGGCGGACGTTTCGGCGTTGCGGACAGCCGAAATCGCGCGTTCGAGGTCGGCGCGGCTCTCGACGAACGGAATCCACACGCCCATCGCCGGTCCGACCTTCAGCGACTCGGCAATCTCGTAGCGCGGGTCCCACGTGGCCCGATTGGCGAGTTTCACGAGCACCACCGGCGCGCTCCTGGCGTCGGTCCGGAAACGAAGGCTGAAGTCCTGCACGCCGAGCAGGAAGCCCCTGAGGGCTGCGAAGTCGTACACCTCATGCTCGATGTCCGCCACGATATAGTCCGCGTCCGACGTGGCCAGCACCTTTGTGATGCGCGGAGCGGCGGTCGCGGCCGTCCAGACTCCGATGGCCGGCTTGCCGGCCTCGAGCAACGAGATCAAGCGGTTGGCGCGCTCCTGGGCCACGGCATCAGGCGCGAAAAGCGCAGCAACAATCACGGCAATCGTCCACGGACAGAGTCGGCGAATCATCAGCAATGCTCCTTTCGGCATCCTCTCAGCCAGCCTTTCGAACCACCGCAAGATCCTCGCGAAGCCGTTCGTCACGGATTCGCATGAGGATATCGCAGTCGTGCCACGCCGCACGGGAGCCCCCTCCCGGGAGACCGGCGCCCACCAATGAGAGGCGTACCTCGCTCAGGCCGCGCGCAGGTCGGTTGGAGCCGCTGACCGTCACTGACCGGGATGGTACTGCCGCTCGATGTGGCCCTCCAGTTGCGGGCGGTAGAAGTACACGTCCCTCAGTTCGCCCGTGCTGTACCGCTTGGCCTGATCGTTGAAGTGAGGAGACGAGGGATCGCCGTTCTGCCCGCCGGCCGAGACGGCCTTGGCCCTGACGCGGTCGCCGAACTCAACCACGGCCACGAAGCTGTTCCCGCTCGTCCCGTACATTTTCTTGGTCCCCTTGTACGTCCGCGCGCCGAATGACGCCAGCGAGCCCCACCGAGAGGACGTGAAGCCGACCGGGATGCTCGGCCCCGTGTCGCTAAACGGCTGGACAATGTCCGCAGTGAGACGCTGGAAGCGATTGATGTCACCCCACGGAGTCTTCCAGCTCCCGAAGTCACTCGCGAGCTTGTCCGACGCCGCCGACAGCGCCTGAAGCAACTGCGCCGGCGTTGCCTGGTTGGCGACGTAGTTGTCGACGGAGACTCCCGCCTTCCGGGCAGCATCGCCGACGCGCCGCCCGATCTCCTCTCCCCAGTACACGGCGAGCGACGTGGGGACCGACGCTACGGACCACCTGAGGTCCCATCCCCGCAGGACCGCAATCTGATCGGACAACTTCTCCTTGAGTGGGTCGGCGGCGGGGCTCTGGTCCCAGGCCTTGAGGAGAGCCGGGATCTGATCCTGAAACGCCGGAAGGTAGCTGTCGAAGGCGGCCGCGATGAGGGAGTCCAACGTGAAGTCCTTCTTCTTGTCGAGAACCCGGAGGGCATGCATGCCCCTCGGACTCTCCTCAGTGCCGCGATCCACATAGGCGGGGTAGTCCGTCTTCTTCGGGCTGTTCGGGCCGGCTGCGGACCACGGCCAGTTGTTGGTGTTATAGAGCCACCCATTCGCGGGATTCAGCAAGCCGGGAGTCTCGTCCACGGAATGCACCCCGTTCCACTCCGTCGCCGGATCGCTGCCATCCACCGGTTTGGCCCAGTCGAATCTGGTGTCGCGCTTCGGAATGAAGTTGGCGTGGAAGTAGGCGATGACACCGTCCGCGTCGGCGTAAATCGTGTTGTTCGACGAGTTGGTGTGCAGCTCCATCGTCTGGCGGAACGCCTTGTAGCTGGTCGCCTTGGTCCGGGCGAACGACTGCGTCAGCGCCTTCAGCGGCTCCTGCATCAGCCTGATGCTCACCCACTTGCCACCGGCATCGCGGACGATGGGTCCGTGATGGCTGCGGTAGATCGTGAATTCCCTCTTGGCCATCCCGGTGCCGGTCTTGTACAGCACCGTGATCGTGCTCGCCTTCAGCGGACGCTCTTCGGTGCCGTACTTGTAGTAGAAGCCGTCACCTTTCTTCACCACCGATTCCAGGTATTCGTCGATATTGTCCACGCCGCTCGAGGTGTGCATCCACCCCGCGCGCTGGTTGAACCCCTGGTAGATGAAGAACTGACCCCACGTCAGGGCGCCGTAGGCGTTCAGACCTTCGTCGCTGACCATCTGCGCCTCGGCCCTGAAGAAGAAGGATGTGTGGGGATTGATCAGCAGAAGGGCGTGGTGGGCGGTGGTGTTCGACGGCGCGATGGCGATGCCGTTGGATCCGGTGGGCTCCGCGAATTGTGGAACGACCTCGGCTGACGTGTCTCGCCGAACCGCCTTCTGATCCTTACCGTAGAAGGCCTCGAGTTGAGTCAGGTTGATCCTCTCGATGTCTCCGCCGATGCTGCCCTCGCTGAAGGTGAGCGCCATCCACGGCTCGAATCGTTTGATCACGCGGGGCGTCGCGTTGAGGTGCGTGTGGAGGTAGTAATTCAAGCCGTCGGCGTACGCGTTCATCAGCGCCTTCAACCACTCCGGGGCCTTCTGGTACTGCGCCTTCATGTCGTCCGGGTCGATGAAGATCTTCATGCGGAGGTCGCGGTACACCTGGGCCTCGCCCTCGGCTTCCGCCAGGCGCCCGATGGAGTTGAGGTAGTTGGTCTCCACTCGGTTGAAGTCGTCCTCGGCCTGGGCGTACATCACCCCGAACACGGCATCGGCATCCGTCTTTCCGTAGACGTGGGGAATCCCCCAATCGTCTCGGATGATCGTGACGTTCCGGGCCTGCTTCTCCCAGGCGGCGACGTCCTGGTCGGGGGATGCCTGCGAGGCGAACGATACGCATACCGCAGCGAGGATGAGAACAAGCTTCTTCATGGCTTCTTGGTTTCCTCTTCGATTGCCGCGAAATCGGTCTCCACTTCGGTGCGCGCTGGGCATCGTGGCCGTCGGCGCGGACATTGTAGCCAAAATCCTATGCGAGGGCGTCGATGATGGCGTTCAGCGTGGGGCTGGGACGCATTGCCTTCGTCGTCTTCACCAGATCTGGCTGGTAGTACCCGCCCATGTCGACCGGCTTTCTCTGGGCCGCGAGCAGCTCTTCATTGATCTTCGCCTCGTGCGCGATGAGCTGCTTCGCCACGGCGGCGAAACGCGCCTGGAGTGGCTTGTCCTTCGACTGTGCAGCCAGCGCCTCGGCCCAGTACATGGCCAGATAGAAATGGCTGCCGCGGTTGTCGATCTGGCCTACCTTGCGGGCCGGCGACCTGTTGTTGTCGAGGAACTTGCCGATGGCCTGATCGAGCGTTTCGGCGAGCAGCGCCGCCCGCTCGTTGTGGAACGAGCTGCCGATGTGCTCCAGCGAGGCGCAGAGCGCCGAGAACTCCCCGAGCGAATCCCAGCGCAGGTACCCCTCCTTCTGGAACTGCTGCACGTGCTTGGGGGCCGAGCCGCCTGCGCCGGTTTCGAAGAGCCCGCCGCCCGCGAGCAGGGGCACAATCGAGAGCATCTTCGCCGACGTGCCGATTTCGAGGATAGGGAAGAGATCCGTCAGGTAGTCACGCAGCGCGTTGCCGGTGACCGAGATGGTGTCCTGGCCCTTGCGGATGCGCTCGAGCGAGTACTTCATCGCCTCCACCGGTGCCATGATGCTGAGCTCGAGGCCCTTGGTGTCGTGATCCTTGAGGTAGGTCTCGACCTTGGCTATCACCTGTGCGTCGTGCTTGCGGTTCTTATCGAGCCAGAACACGGCGGGGGTGCCGGTCGCCCGGGCGCGCCTGACGGCCAGCTTGACCCAGTCGCGGACGGCGATGTCCTTGGTCTGACAGGAACGGAAGATGTCGCCCTCTTCGACCTGCTGCGCGAGGAGTGTCTCACCGGTGGACTCGACGACGACACGGATCGTGCCGGCCCCAGAGGCGATAAACGTCTTGTCGTGTGAGCCGTACTCCTCGGCCTTCTGGGCCATGAGGCCGACGTTTGGCACGCTGCCCATCGTGGCCGGGTCGAGGGCGCCGTGCTTCTGGCAGTCCTCGATGATGGTCTGGTAAATGGTGGCGTAGCAGCGATCGGGGATCATCGCCTTGGTGTCGTGAAGCTTGCCGTCCGGGCCCCACATCTTGCCCGACTCGCGGACCACGACCGGCATCGAGGCGTCGACGATGATGTCGTTCGGGAGGTGGAGGTTGGTGATGCCTTTGTCCGAGTCGACCATCGCCAGCGCGGGGCGGGTGGCGTAGACGGCCTTGATGTCTGCCTCGATCTCCGCCTTCTTGTCGGCCGGCAGGCTCTGGATCCTGGCGTAGACGTCTCCCAGGCCATAGCTCGGGTTCACGCCCAGTTGCGTGAAGGTGGCCGCGTGCTTCTCGAAGACGGCCTTGTAGAAGACGGTGACGGCGTGACCGAACATGACCGGGTCGGAGACCTTCATCATCGTGGCCTTGAGGTGCAGGGACAAGAGCAGGCCGCTCTTCTTCGCATCCTCGATCTGTTCCTCGAAGAAGGTGCGCAGCGCCTTGACGTGCATCACCGAGGTGTCGAGGATTTCGCCGTCCAGGAGGCCCAGATTCTTCTTGAGGACGGTCACCGCGCCGTCGGCCGCCACGAACTCGAAGCGGACATCGGTCGCCTTCGTGATGGTGGTGGAGTTCTCGCTGCCGTAGAAGTCACCGCCGGTCATGTGCGCCACGTGGGACCTGGAGTCCGCGGTCCAGGCGCCCAGCTTGTGCGGGTGCTTCTTCGAGAACGCCTTCACCGAGAGCGGCGAGCGTCGGTCCGAGTTGCCCTCGCGAAGCACCGGATTGACGGCGCTGCCGAGGACTTTCGCGAAACGAGTCTGGAGAGCCTTTTCGGCATCGTCTTTCGGGGCCTCGGGGTAATCCGGGATGTTGTACCCATGGGCCTGAAGCTCCTTGATGGCCTCCTTGAGCTGCGGGATCGAGGCGGAGATGTTCGGCAGCTTGATGATGTTGGCCTCGGGCTTCTGCGTGAGTGCGCCAAGCTGCGCGAGGTAGTCCGGGATCCGCTGGGCGTTGGTGAGGTGCTCGGGGAAGTTGGCGATGATGCGCCCCGCGAGCGAGATGTCCCGCGTTTCCACCGAGACGCCAGTGCCCTTCGTGAAGCCCTGGACAATGGGCAGGAGCGACAGAGTCGCCAGCGCGGGCGCCTCGTCAATCTGCGTCCAGATGATCGTCGACGTATCGGTCTTCATAGCCTCTCCTTGGATCTTCGGATCTCCCGGGGGCCCGGTCCGCAAGGACCCAGGTCACTTGATGGCGGGCGCACTCGAGCGCGGGGGGGCGACAGGCGCAAGCGGCCGAGCACCTAATGTAGCACGAGGACGACGCGGCCCCGAGGTCCCCCTGCGGCGCGGCGACCGCGAAAGACGGACAGGATGGCCTTGTCTTCGGGTCGCTTGCAGCAGTTGCAGGCTCAAGCCTTCATCCAGAAGACCGCATACGACACGAAGATGACCACGTCCGGTACGAAGTGGATGAACCACGCCCACGCAAAGCCTCTCGTCTCCACGATGCTCTTCCCCAGGAGCCACGCCAGGAATCCGGTCATCCAGGCGATGCCTCCCGACTTCTCTGTCGCCGTCCACGCAATGGTGGGAAGCCGCGATGGGGGTCACTATTTTGGCCCATGCTACGCGGCCTTGATACCGGCTGCAAGTGTCCGGACGCGCCAGCTTCCAGACGAGCCACCCGCAGGATCCTGTCCGGGTCGGCGAGGGCCACCGTGCCGGCGCTCGACTCGCCGGCCACTGACGAGGTGCAAAATCCGTGACGGCTGGACTCGGGGGAGGCGCGGGCGCAGAATGGGCGCTGAAGGAGGATCCATCATGCCTCGACGATCGTTGATACCCGTTGGACTCATTGCCATCATGCTGCTCGTCGCCACGGACTCTGGGATCGCGCAGGATCTCGCCCCCATCACCTTGCCGGCCCCCGTCATCAGTGGCGGGAAGCCGTTGATGCAGGCGCTCAAGGACCGCGCGTCGGCGCGCGAGTTCAGCCCTGACAAGTTGCCCGTGCAGACCCTCTCCAACCTCCTGTGGGCGGCATGGGGGATCAACCGGCCGGACGGCCGGCGGACGGCGCCCTCGGCCAGCAACAAGCAGGAGATCGAGATCTACGTCACACTGCCTGAGGGGGCATTCGTCTGGGATGCCAAAGCCAACACGCTCAATCCCGTCGCGGCCGCTGACCTGAGAGCCGCGACAGGGACGCAGCCGTTTCCCGCCACGGCGCCGGTCAACCTCGTCTACGTTGCCGACATGGCGAAGGCCGGGCGCCCGTCCGCCGACCCGCAGCAGATGCTGAATATCGGCGCCGACGTGGGATTCATCTCCGAGAACGTCTACCTGTTTTGCGCGTCGGCGGGGCTGGCCACCGTGGTTCGCGCCTCCGTGCCGAAGGAGACACTGGCGAAGGCGTTGAAGCTGCGCGACACCCAGGTGATCGTGCTGGCGCAGACGGTTGGGCTGCCGAAGAAGTAGCGCGACAGACTTCGGCCCGCGAACAATGTCCAGCCCGGTTTCGCGCGCCAGACCCGCGCCTGGGCCGCGGTGCAACAACGTCTCCGGCACTCCGGTACAATGGAGGGATGGCTGCACTGATTGAAGCAATCGACATCAAGCGCAAGATGTTCTTCGAGCTCGACGACACGCCCTATCACTGCCTCGATGTCGAAGTGTCGACGCCCACCGCCCGAGGCGGTCAGACGTTGGTCCGGCTCAAGATGCGCAACCTGAAGACGCGGGCGGTGTTCGACAAGACGTTCAAGGCCTCCGACAAGTTCAAGGAGCCGGACCTGACCGAGGTGCCCGCCAGCTACCTCTACAGTGACAGCGATGCCTCGTACTTCATGGACCAGGAAAGTTTCGAGACGCTCGCCCTGCGCGGCGAGATGCTGGGCGATGCCAAGGGCTTCCTGGTCGACGGTCTGGTCGTGCAGGTGCTCATGTTCAACGGCAACGTCATCGGCGTGCAGATGCCACAGCAGGTTGAGCTGACCATCACCTATACCGAACCAGGCATCCGCGGCGACACGGCCAGCGGCAACGTCACCAAGCCCGCGACGCTCGAAACCGGCATCGAGATCCGGGTTCCCCTCTTCATCAAGGAAGGCGAGAAGGTGAAGGTCAACACCGAGACCCGCGAGTTCATGGGCCGGGCCTGAGCATCGTGCCCGCGCGGGCGCACATCCTACGGGCCGGAGGGGTCGGTTGCCTCTATCGCGGGGAAACCCCAGCCGCGAACGAAACGTCTAATACTAGTAGAAGAACGTGTGGGGAGGCCACGGAGGCAGCGTGATGAAACGCACAAGCTTCGTAGCAGCCGGTGTTGTTGTTCTCATCGTGTTGGGCGCGTATGCGATGCATCGCCCGGCACGTCCAGCCAGGTTCCTGACGACCCGTGTCACGGCGGGTGATGTCGCCCGAACCGTGATCGCAACGGGCACCCTCAATGCCATCGAGACCGTCAACGTCGGCAGTCAAGTTTCCGGAATCATCAGCGAGCTCGACGTCGACTACAACAGCGTTGTGCACGAAGGAGAGGTGCTGGCCCGCCTTGATCCGGCGCTCGTCCAGGCGCAGGTGGACGAAGCCGGCTCGAAACTCGCAGAGGCACAGGACGCCGTGGAGGCCGCCGGGGTTTCCGTTGAAGATGCCCGGGTGAAGCTCGGCCAGGCCGACGCGCTCGCGAAGAAGGAACTGCTCACCGAGTCCGACCTCGAGGATGCGCAGGTGACCTACAAGCAGGCCGTGGCTGACCTGAACTCGAAGAAAGCCGGCGTGGTCGAGGCGCAAGCCGAATTGGACCAGGCGCGGGTGGATCTGACCAACTCAACCATCACGTCGCCGATCGATGGCATCGTCATTGCCCGCGATGTCGATGCCGGGCAGACCGTGGCCGCGCGGCTCAGCGCGCCCACGCTGTTCGAAATTGCTGCGGACCTGACGCACCTGCAGCTCGACGCCACGATAGACGAATCCGACGTCGGGGCCCTCAGGGCAGGGCAAGGTGTCGCGTTTACCGTGGAAGCGTACCCGGCGCGCAGTTACTCGGGCGTCATCAAGCAGGTCCGGCTCGGGCCCGACAGCGACAGAACCGCCCCGGCGGCGGTCACCTACACGACCGTCATCGACGTGGCTAACCCGGATCTTTCCCTGCGCCCAGGGATGACGGCGACGTTGACCATTGAGACGGCCCGCCACGCGAACACGCTGCGCGTGACACGTACCGCGCTCGAGTGGCTGCCGACGCTGGCGCGGTTCAAGGAGTTGAATTCGGCCGTGCCGCCGGAGTATGCGGATGCGGCGCGCGTGCGGACGGGTACGGTGCCGGGATCGACTGGCTACCTCTGGTACGAGGAGGGCCCCGGCATTCGCGCGATCAAGGTGGCGACCGGGCTGACCGATGGTGCCTTTGTCGAAGTGTCAGCGCCCGGGCTCTCGGCCGGGAAGGCCGTGATCACCAGCGAATCGGTGCAGCATTAGCTTGTTGGTACCCCGGTCCGGTGGGGCAGATCACGGGCAGGTTCTCCCGGTCGCGCCCCACGGTTCATTGATGCGCGTTCGTGCCAACGAGCACGTGATGGTCGACGGTGGTCGTCGGTGGTCGTGACGGTGCCGGCGTGGCCGATTCGGGTATCATCTGCGGCGTGGTGAGATCGACCACGAGACGGCCGCCGCAGGCGGCGGGACGCGCCAGGCAGTTGGGCTGGCCCGCGAAGGCGGGGCTCGTTGGACTCGGTGCGCTCGTCTTGCGCCTGCTGTATCTCTACGAGCTGCGAGACACGGTGCTCGTCAACGTCCTCATCGGCGACGGCCGCCAGTACGACGCCTGGGCACAGCAGATCGCAGGCGGCCAGTGGATCGGCACCGAGGTCTTCTACCAGACGCCGCTCTATCCGTACCTGGTGGCCGTGTGGTTCACGATCGCCGGCCACCATGTGTTCGGTGTCCGCGTGATCCAGGCCGTGCTCGGCGCCGCATCGTGCGTGGGGCTGGCCGCAGCCGGACGGCGATTCTTCGGCGCCCGCGCCGGGCTTGTCGCCGGGGCGCTGCTGGCCATCTATCCACCGGCCATCTTCTTCGACGGGCTGATCCAGAAGTCGTCACTCGACCTGTTGCTGGCCACCGTCCTGCTGGCATCCTTGGGCGAGTGCCTGGACCGCCCATGCTGGCCGTGGCTCGCGGCTGCCGGTGTCGCGCTCGGCGCCTTTGCGCTGAACCGCGAGAACGCGCGTCTGCTGTATCCCATCATCGTCGTCTGGCTGTTCGCGTACTTCCGTGCAGCGCCCCTTCGGCGTCGCGTGGCGTGGACGGCAATCGTGACGGCCGCCGCTGCGCTTGTCCTGCTGCCTGTCGGTCTGCGCAACTACTACGTCGGCGGCGAGTTCCTCATTTCGACGTCCCAGTTCGGGCCGAACCTTTACATCGGCAATCACACCGGCGCGCGCGGCGTGTATGAGCCGCTTGTTCCGGGCCACGGCGAACGCCCGACGCCATCGAGCAGTACTCGCGCGCCGCGCAACTCTCGCCATCGTCGCTCGAGGCACAGGCCCTGTTGGGCCAGGCGCTGGCGCAGGCAGGGAGATTCAGCGAGGCGCTCGTGAGCCTCGAGAAGGCGCTCTCAATCGCGCACGCGACCGGCAATGCCGACGCCATGCAGCAGCTCGAGAATGCCATCCGGGTCTGCCGCCGCCAGGGGGGTCAGGACTGATGTCCGCACCAGATGTGCCCGCGATCGCGATTCGCGGCCTGACGAAACGCTTCAGTCGCATTACGGCGGTCAAGGCGCTGGACCTGACCGTCGAACAAGGACTCGTCTTCGGGTTTCTCGGCCTCAACGGCGCCGGCAAGACCACCACCATCAGACTATTGCTCGACTTGCTGCGGCCCACGTCGGGACACGCGGCCATTCTCGGCCACGATTGCCGCACCGACGGCCTGGCCGCGCGCGCGCAGGTCGGGTATCTCCCCGGCGAGGTCGGGCTGTATCGCGACATGACGGGGCGCCAGGTGCTCGACTTCCTGTCGCGGCTCTCCCGAGTCTCACCTGGCGGGGCGTGGCAGTGCGAATTGTTAGAGCGGCTCGAACTGCACGATGCCGATCTCGATCGGAAACTGCGCGAGTACAGCACCGGCATGAAACGCAAGCTCGCCATCGTCCAGGCGTTCCAGGCGGATCCGCTTCTATTGATTCTCGACGAACCGACCGAGGGGCTCGACCCGCTGATGCAGGAAGCGTTCTACGCATTGCTCGTTGACGTGCGCAAGCGGGGCAGGACGGTCTTCCTGTCGTCGCACGTCCTGTCCGAGGTCGAACGCGTGTGTGACCAACTCGCCGTGCTGCGGCAAGGTGAACTGGCGCTCTCCGCGTCGGTGTCGGAGGTGCGCCATCTGGCGCCCCGGACCGTGCGTGTTGTGTTCCGGGAGCCGGTGACGCCACCGGGCCGTGGACTTGACGCATCGATTAAGGTCACCAGTGTGGCCGCGCAGCAGTGGATGCTGCAGGTGCGAGGACCTCTGGGACCACTCATGGCCGCGCTCGACGGGTTGCCCGTCGCGGACCTCGAAGTGCGTGAGCCGCGGCTCGAGGACGTGGTGATTGGCTACTACCGGGGGACGTCGTGATTCGCGCCACGGCCCTGCTTGTCCGCCATTCGCTCCGCAGGATGCGCACGCTGTTGCTCGTGATGGCGGGAGCACTGGCGCTGTTTCAGGTCCTGTTGGCCCTGGCCGCGCAACAACTGCAACAAGCCGGCACGTTCGCGCAGTTGGCGAGCATCGTCCCCTCGTTCGTGCGCGAACTATTTGGCACGGCGCTGCTGGCCATGATGTCGTTTTCCGGCATCATGGCGCTCGGCTACTATCACGTGGCGATCATTGCCGTGCTCGTCGCGCTGGTGATCACGATCGGCACCGAGCCGGTCGCCGAAATCGAGGTGGGGTTCGCGGATCTGATCCTCTCGAGGCCGATCGCGAGAGTCTCCGCGCTCACGCGCAGCGTCGTCCTGCTGGCGGTTGGGCCCGCGCTGGTCATTGGCGCGATGGCGGGCGGGACGTTTCTCGGGCTCTGGATTGCGGCGCCTTCGCCCGAACTCAAGCCACTGCCATCCCTGATCGGGTCTCTGGCCCTCAATCTCTGGGCGCTGCTCTTCTGCTGGGGTGGCGTGGCTCTGGTCATCGGCTCTGTCGCCCGACGCCGCAGTGTGGCAGGTTCGATCACGGGGGCCGCGGCCACGGCGTTGATGCTGACTGACTACCTGTCGCGTGTGTGGTCACCCCTGAAGCCGATCGCCAGATTCTCTCCGTTCCGCTACTACAACCCGCTCGACCTGGTGATGGGACATCCGCTCTCCACGACGGACGTGGGCGTGCTGCTCGCCTCCGGTGCCGTCGGTATCGTCGCGGCCTACGCGCTCTTCGCCCGCCGGGACATCTAGCGGAGTTTCGCCTCAAACTGCGGGGCGCTCTCGCTCGCAGTCGGTGCCGGAACAGGCCCTTCCAATCCGTCATTCTGGCGAACGCCGGAATCCACGGCTGGACCCCGGCTTCCGCCGGGGTGACGAGAACTTGCGCTCATCATGTGATCGGGTCACTCTTTCGACGCGGTCCGTCGTAGGTACCAACAGGATCCGATCCCATTTGACCAGGCCGGCTATATCCGACCGAAATCATCTATGATAGATCTTACACGCGACTGCAAGTACCGGACGACGTGCGGTAGGTTCTGTGACCGGCGTGAAATGTTCATGCGGCGCATGGCGGGGCGATGAGGCCGTGCCGGCGACAATCGGGGATCAACGATGCGTAGTTTCAGCACCCTCGTGACGACTTTCTGTTCCCTCCCACTCTTTGGCCCACGAGTTCCCGCGGCTGTCGTTCTGGCCGTTTCAGTCGCGGCGATGTCCGCGTGTGGTACCGGCCGGGCGGCGCCTCCGCCGCTGCAGATGCCCGCCACGCTCGTGCAGATCGCCGCGGTGCAGTCGGCCTCAATCGACGATGCCTCGACCTACGTGGCGACTGTCCAGTCACTGTCGTCGACGAGCATCAAACCTGAGGTGAGCGGCGAAGTGACCCGGATCCTCGTCAGGTCGGGCGACCGGGTCGGGCCCGGCACACCGCTGTTCGAGATCGATCCGAGCCGGCAGCAGGCGAGCGTGTCGAGCCAGGATGCGGCCCGCGCCGCGCAGGACGCCGCCACGATCTTCGCGAAGCAGCAACTGGACCGCGCGAAGACGTTGTTTGCGGCGGGCGCGTCGAGCCAGCAGGAACTGGATCAGGCGCAGGCGAACTACGACGCGGCGATGGCCCAGTTGACGTCGTTGAAGGCCCGGTTGCAGCAGGAGCGCGTCACGCTCAAGTATTACGAGGTCGACGCGCCTGGCGCCGGCACGGTCGGTGATGTCCCGATTCGCGTGGGCATGCACGTCACGTCGGATACGGTGCTGACGACGATCGATCAGAACCAGGCGCTCGAAGTCTACGTGCCCGTTCCGCTCGAACGGAGTCGCGATCTCAGGCTGGGGCTGCCGCTGCAGATTCTCGACGGGCAGGGCACGCTGCTCGCCGCGGCACAGGTCACGTTCATCTCGCCGCGCGTCGACGATCAGACGCAGTCCATCCTCGTCAAGGCCCGGCTCGCCGGGGACGGGCAGCTGCGTTCATCACAGCTCGTGAGAGCGCGGATCGTGTGGCGAAAGATCGAGGCGCTGGCGATCCCCGTGCTGTCGGTTGTGCGCATCAATGGCCAGCCCTTCGTGTTCGTGGCGCAGGAGAAAGACGGCCGCCTGGTGGCGAGCCAGCGCCAGGTGCAGCTCGCGCAGATCATGGACAACAGCGTCGTGGTGACGAGCGGCCTCACCTCGGGCGAACGCATCGTCGTGTCCGGCGTGCAGAAACTCGATAACGGCGTGCCCATCCGGACCTCGTAGCGCTCAGGGTCCTCAGATCAGGCGTCCGGCCATTCCCGGGACTTCAAGACATGTTTGTCGACCTGTTCATCAAGCGTCCGATCCTCGCGAGCGTCATGGCCATCGTGATCGTCCTCGCCGGAGCGATCTGCATCCCGCTGCTGCCCATCGCGCAGTTTCCCCAGTTGGCCGCCCCGCAGGTGATTGTCAGCAGCTTCTACACGGGCGCCAACGCGTCGACGGTTGAAACAGCCGTGACACAACCGCTCGAGCAGGCCATCAATGGCGTGCAGGGCATGACCTACATGTCGTCGAATAGCGGCAACGATGGGTCGAGCGGCATCACGGTCACCTTTGAGGTGACGCGCGATCCGGATCTTGCCGCGGTGGACGTGCAGAACCGAGTCAACCAGGCCTCGGGCCGTTTGCCCAACGAGGTCAAGGCGGTCGGGATCACGGTAAGCAAGGCGTCGAGCGGATTCGTCTGGGCCGCGGCGGTGTACGCCGAGCATGGTGAGTACGACCCGCTCTTCCTGAGCAACTATCTGGACGTGTACGTCCGCGACGCCCTGAAGCGGATCGATGGCGTGGCCGACGTCACCATCTTCGGCGAGCGGAAGTACTCGATGCGCTTGTGGCTGGATCCGGATCGGCTGGCCAGCCGCAACCTGACCGCCACCGATGTCGTCAACGCTCTGCGGGATCAGAACGTGCAAGTGGCGGCCGGACAGGTGGGTCAGCCGCCTGTGGTCGGCAAGCAGAGTTACCAGATCAGCGTGCGCGCCGTGGGGCGCATGTCGGAGCCGGCCGAGTTCGACAACATCATCTTGAAGCGCGGTGACGGCGGCGACCTCGTCAGACTGAAGGATGTGGGCCGTTCCGAGCTGGGTGCTGAGTCGTACAGCTCAGACCTCCGTTTCAACGGCCGGAATGCCGTCGGCATTGCCGTCAGCCAACTGCCTACCGCCAACGCCCTCGCCGTCTATCAGGCCACCACCGCCGAACTGGAACGGTTGTCGAAGCGGTTTCCGCCGGGCATGCAGCACGAGCTCGCCTTCGACAACACCATCGTCGTGTCCGAGTCGATCAAAGAAGTACTCATCACGCTATTTGAGGCGATTGGCCTGGTTGTGCTCGTGATGTTCGTGTTCCTGCAGGATTGGCGGAGCACGGTTATTCCGGCGCTGACCATCCCGGTCTCCCTGATCGGCACGTTTGCCTTTGTGCGCCTGTTTGGGTTCTCGATCAACACGCTGACGCTGTTTGGCATCACGCTCGCCACAGGCCTTGTCGTCGACGATGCGATTGTCGTCGTCGAGAACGTACAGCGGCACCTGCACGAATATGGCAAGTCGGCGCGGGTGGCGGCGTCGGAGGCGATGGACGAGGTCGTCGGCCCCGTCATCGCCACCGCGCTCGTGCTGGCCGCGGTGTTCGTGCCGGTGGCGCTGTTTCCGGGCACGACGGGCCGGCTCTACCAGCAGTTTGCGCTGACGATCGCCTGTTCGGTGGCGATCTCCGCATTCAACGCCCTGACCCTCACGCCCGCGCTGTCCGCGCTCCTGCTCAGGGGCGAGAGAGCGCCCGGCCGATTCTGGCGCCCGATCAACTGGGTGATCGATGGCGGCACCAGGGCCTTCGTGTCGGTGCTCCACGTCCTGGTCAGAAGGAAGACGCCGGTTGTCGCGGTGTTCCTGGCAGGGCTTGTCGCGACCTGGTTTGTGTGGACGAGAATCCCCACCGGGTTCGTGCCGGACGAGGATCCCGGCAGCTTCATGGTGACGGTGCAAGGACCGAGCGGCGCATCGCTCGGCTACACGGGTGCCATCTCGGAGCAGGCGTACGGCATCCTGAAACAGCAGAACGAAGTCAGCGCGGTCTTCATCGTCAACGGGTACAGTTTTCTTGGGAGTGGCTCCAACAAAGCCATGATGTTCGTCCGGTTGCGCCCGTTTGACGAGCGCCCGGGCGAAGCGCACTCGGCGATGGCCGTGATCCAGCGTATCTATCGGCCCTTCAGCGCGATTACCGGCGCCGTGGTGCTGCCGTTTCTCCCGCCGCCCATCCAGGGGCTTGGGCGGTTTGGCGGGTTTCAGTTCGAGGTGCTTGATCAAAGCGGCGGCGACATCGACAGACTCGCGGCTGTCACCAACACGCTGGCTGCGCAAGGCAACCGCACACCTGGCCTGACGGGGCTGTTCTCGGGCTTCACGGCCAACGACCCGCAGTTGGTCGTGACGGTCGATCGCGAGGCCCTGCAGGCGCTGGGCCTCAAGTTCGGCGACGTGGCCTCCACGCTGCAGACGCTGATGGGGGCGAACTACGTCAACGATTTCGACTACAACAGCCGCTCGTATCGCGTCTACGTCCAGGCCGACCAGGACTTCCGCCGCCGACCCGACGATATCGGCCGGTACTACCTGCGCACGCCGAGTGGGAAAATGGTCCGGATGGATTCGGTCGTGACGATCACCAACACGACCGCGCCGCAGGTCATCTCTCACTTCAACCTGTTCCGCTCGACCGAGATCAACGGCCGCGCCGCGCCCGGATTCAGCTCGGGCCAGGCGCTGCAGGCGATGGACACCTTGGCCACGCGTGCCTTGCCGCTCGGCATGAGCTATGAGTGGGCGGGGTTGTCGCGCGAGGAAATCCAGTCGGGCGGCCAGGCGATGTACATCTTCGGTCTGGGTCTGCTGCTGGTGTATCTGACGCTCGCTGGCCAGTACGAGAGTCTCGTGCTGCCCTTCATCATCCTGCTGTCGGTGCCCCTCGCCGTGCTCGGCGCGCTCGGCGCCCAGTGGGCGCGCGGTCTGATCAATGACGTCTACTGCCAGATCGGTCTCGTGATGCTCATCGGCTTGTCGGCCAAGAACGGCATCCTGATCGTCGAATTCGCCGAGCAGTTGCGGCGGCGTGGGATGGGCATCATGGATGCGGCTGTCGAAGCCGCGCGGATTCGCCTGCGGCCGATCCTGATGACGTCGTTTGCCTTCATTCTCGGCGTCATGCCGCTGGTATTCGCGCACGGCGCCGGCCGGGCGTCGAGACACTCGGTCGGCACGTCGGTCGCGGGCGGCATGCTGTTCTCGACCTTGTTGAACGTGATCATCATTCCCGTGCTCTACGTCGCCGTGAGAAGCGTCGGCGCGTCGAAAGAAGAGCGCCTCGGGCTGAAGACACGCGACGTGCCGGAGACCGCCCATGAATAGACGACTGCTTGCCGTCGTACTGGCTGGCGCATGTCTGGTCGCGCCTACTCTGCGCGCGGAGCCCGGGCAAAGTGTGACGCCGACCCGCATGACATTCAAGGACGCCATTGCCCGAGCCATTGAGCGCAATCCATCCGGCCAGCAGGCGGCGGCGGAAATCCTGCGGGCCGATGCTTTGCTCGGACAGGTCCGCGCCGGGGCTCTGCCGCAGGTGACGGCCAACGTGACGACCACCACGCTCAACGGGAGCCGGTTGTTTGGAACAACCGTTTCGACGCCGCAGAATCAGGTGGCGGCGACGGTGACGGCGTCCGCTCCGCTCTATGCGCCGCTGCAGTGGGCGTTGCGTGTGCAGTTGATGGACAACAAGCAGGTCGCCGAGCTGGCGGCGGTTGACGTGCGCCGCCAGGTGGCGGTGGCGACTGCGCAGGCCTACTTGGCCGTCGTCGCGCGTCAGCGCGTGCTCGACGCGAACCAGCGCGCTCGTGAAACGGCTCAGGCGCACTACGATTTTGCTCACCAACGGCGCGAAAGCGGCGCCGGCAGCCGACTCAACGAGCTGCGCGCGCAGCAGTCGGTGTCGAGCATCGACGTGCTGGTCGAGCAGACGCAGGCGGATTTATACCGAGCCCAGGAAGCCCTCGGTGTGTTCGTGGCAGACAATGGCCCGGTGACTGCCGGCGATGAGCCGTTGCTCGACGTGCCGCCGTCGTTGGATGCGGCGATTGCCGCGATGTCGACAGAACGCACGGACCTGCGCTTGGCGGCGGGCCGCGAGAAAGCCGCGGCGCGGGTCGTCACCGACAGTTGGAAGGACTGGCTACCCTCGGTGTCGGGCCTGTTCCAGCCACAGTATGTCAACCCGGGTACGGCGTTTCAGCCTGTCTGGAGCTGGCGCCTCCAAATCTCCGCGAACATGCCAATCTTCGACGCAGGATCGCGCCGCGAGAAGCGCGCCGAGCGTGAGGTGCTGTTGAAGGAGAGCCAGATCGCCGTCGAGGGGCTGGTTCGCCAGGCGAAGTCAGATGAGCGGACGGCGGAGAACGCCGTCGCGAGAGCCGAGCGGGCGTGGGCCGCGGCAAAATCGGCGGCGCAGCAGGCCCGCGACGTGGTCGACATCGTTAACATCTCGTTCAAGGTTGGGGCGTCGACCAATATCGAGGTGATCGACGCGCAACGGGCTGCCCTCGATGCGGACACTGCCGCCGCCGTCGCGGAAGACCAACTGCGCCAGGCACGGCTGGCCCTGCTGGTCGCGCTCGGGCGATTCCCGCAGTGAGTGATCCGCCACCGCGGGGATTGACCCAGGCCTGACGGCGCGACCCCTCGGATGTATGCTGATGCCGGATTGAGCACTCCGACGATGCGCGTCGTTGCTGATTCATGCCCCGCAGGAGGAGTCTTCATGTTGTCCGGATCTGGTCGTTGGCCGTCCCGTGTGTTGATCGCGACGGTCACCACACTCACCATTGTGACGATGCCTCTCTGGCTCAACGCCCAGTCGGCGAAGCCACCGAAACCGGCGGCAGCCGAGTCGAAGGCTCAGAGAATCACGTCGACCGATCCCACGCTCCGGCTCAAGGGGTTCGACCAGCACGCCGCGATGAAACAGACATCGCCGTTCAAGGATCTGAAGTGGCAGTTTGTCGGCCCGAAAAACGTCAGCGGCCGCGCCGTCGACATCGCGGTGGTTGCGCCGAAGGGCAAGACCTACACGATGTACGTGGCCACCGCGAGCGGCGGCTTATGGAAGACCACCAACGAGGCGACGACGTGGGAGGCCATCTTCGAGCAGGGACCAGCCACCACGATTGGCGACGTCACGGTGGCGCCGTCCAATCCGAATATCGTCTGGATCGGCACTGGCGAAGCGAACATCTTCAGGAGTTCGCAGGCTGGCATCGGGGTGTACAAGTCGGTCGACGCCGGCAAGAACTGGAAGCATATGGGCCTGCCGGATACCTACACGATCCCCAGGATTGTGATCCACCCGAGCAATCCCGATGTCGTGTATGTCGCGGCTTCCGGGCATGAGTGGACGAACAACGCCGACCGGGGTGTCTACAAGACGACCGACGGCGGCGCGTCGTGGCAGAAGGTGCTCTTCGTCAATGAGAAGACCGGCGCCATTGATCTGGCGATCGATCCGGCCGATCCCAACACGCTCTACGCAGCGATGTGGCAGCGCGTGCGCTACAAGTGGAACGACCCGCGCAACTTCGCCGACTACGGCGGCAGCGGCATCTTCAAGACGACGGACGGCGGGAAGACGTGGGCCCCGATCAACACGGGCCTGCCAGAGGCGAAGCTCCGCGGCCGCATCGGCATCGACGTGTGTCAGAAGACGCCGAATGTCCTGTACGCGCTCGTGGACAACTACGAGGTGTCGCGGCAACCCACCGAAGAGGAGAAGAACGACCCCTATGGCGTGCCGTCAGCCGGCTACATCAAGGGGGCGACGGTCTATCGCTCGGATGACAAGGGTGAACACTGGACGCAGGTAAGCGGCCTCATCAGTCCTGAGCAAAAGACGTTCATGGAACACACGTCCAACACCTACGGATGGGTGTTTGGTCAGATTCGCGTGGACCCGAGCAATCCCGACACGGTCTACACGATGGGGCTGGCCCTCAACGTGTCAACCGACGGCGGCAAGACGTTCAAGGCTCTCGATACGCCAGGCGGCGACCATCACGGCCTGTGGATCGATCCCGACAATTCCGACTACCTCGTCAACGTCTTCGATCAGGGATTGGCCATCTCCTACGATCGCGGCAAGACCTGGAAGGACTCGCACCTCACGCTGCCGGTGACGCAGTTCTTCAATCTGTCGTTCGACATGGCCACGCCGTTCCGAGTGTACGGGTCGTCCCAGGATTTCGGCAGCTTCCGTGGCGTGGTGGATCTCAGAGACGGGCGCGACAAGATCCAGGTGGTGGAGTTCGAGGACGCGCCAGGTGGGGAAGGATCGACCCACGCGATCGACCCCACCGATCCGAACATCGTCTACTCGTCCGGGTTCTACGGCACACTGTCGCGCACCGACTTGAGCAAGCCACGGCGCGAGCGGACCAAGCAGCTGTTGCAGGCACGCTATCCAGACGAAGCCGCCTTCAGGGGCGAGTGGCTGGCGCCGACGATTCTCTCGCCGCACAGCAGCACGACGCTGTACCACGGCATGCAGCAACTGATGTTCTCGCGCGACCGTGGAGACACGTGGGAGATCATCAGCCCCGACCTCACCTACAACACGGCATCGGAGAAGGGCGACATCCCGTACCACACGATCTTCTCGATCGCCGAATCGCCCCGCCGGTTCGGTCTGGTCTACATCGGCACCGACGATGGCAAAGTGCACGTGACCAAAGATGGGGGCAGGACGTGGACGGAGATCATGGCGGGGCTGCCGTACCAGAAATGGGTCTCGCGCATCATTGCGTCGGCGTTTGACATCGGCACCGTCTACCTGACGCAGAACGGCAAGCGCGACGACGACTTCACGCCCTACGTGTGGAAGTCCACCGACTTCGGCAAAACGTGGACGAGCATCGTCGCCAATATTCCGGTGGGGCCCGTCAACGTGATTCGCGAAGACCCGGTCGACAAGAACATCTTGTACGCGGGAACCGACACCGGCGTCTACGTGACCACCGACGGCGGAAAGAAGTGGGATACGCTAGGCGCAAACCTGCCGGCCACCTACGTGCACGATCTCATCATCCACCCGCGCGACAACATCATCGTCATCGCGACGCATGGGCGGGGGATGTGGGCGATCGACGCGGAGCCGATCAACAAGAAATCGCAGAAGATGCGCCGGTTCTTCGAGAACTGACGTCTACCTGATATCCAGCAGTTCCACCTCGTAGACCAGCGTCGTGTTCGGGGGGATCACGAAGCGTTTCTCGCCGGGCTTCTCTCTGGCGAAGAACCCGCTCGATCCGTAGCTCGTCGGTCCCTGAACGATGACCGTGCGCTTCTCGCCTTTGCGCATGTTGAGGAGCACCTCGTCGAGCCCGGGCGTCACCTTGGTCTTGCCCATCTCGTAATCGAACGGCTGCGCGGCAGTCCCCGGGACAGGTCGTCCCTCGTCGGCCGAACTGCAGATAGGGCGTCCGCCTAACGACCGACCCACGTAGACGACCTTCAAGATTCGGCCCGGCTGGACCGCATCGCCCGTGCCTGGGCGCAGGACGACGTAGCGCGCGCCTTTGGCCGAGGTCAGCGCGTTCGGCCACTCCTTCTTGATCTGCGCGTCCTCCGCCTGGGCTTTTCGCTCGTCGTCTGCCTTGACACGTTCCCTGGCCTGTTCAACCGCCTTCAGGAACGTCGCGTTGTCCGACTTGAACGCGGCAGCCCTCGATCCGCTCCTGATGATCCGCACCCGTTCCACCGTATCGCCCTGCACGATCGTGTTGACGACATCAAGACCGGCGACGACGTGCCCGAACACCGTGTAGATGCCGTCGAGGTACGAGCGATCGGCGAGCGTAATGTAGAACTGGCTCGAATTGGTGTGCGGTCCGCTGTTGGCCATGCCCAGCATGCCTGCGCGGCCGTGGTTCAACGACGGGTCGATCTCGTTTGGAATCGTATAGCCCGGCCCGCGTTCGGTGGCTTTCGGCATGCCAGTCTGAATCACGTGGCCGGCGACCACCCGGTGCCACGTCGATCCGTCGAAGAACGGGGTTCCGGGTGGCAGAGCCTTGTTCTCGATCGTGCCCTCCGCGAGCCCGACGAAGTTCATCACCGTCATCGGCGTCTTCTCGAATTCCAACTGAAGGACGATGAGTCCCTTGTTGGTCTGAACCTCGGCGAAGAGGCCGTCACCGTAGTTGCCCGGCTGTTTGCCGGACTGCGCGTTGATGACGGGGGTCTGCGCAAGTCCCGACGCCATGACGACAGCCGCGAGCGCGGCGAGAGTGAATCGATGCATGCCAGGGCCCTCCTCGGCCAGAAGAAGCCCCGATTGTAGTCGAAGACCAAACGTCTTCTATGGGCCTCATCTTGCCGATTAGCGCAAGTTCTCGTCACCCCGGCGGCATCCGGGGTCCCCAACGCGGCAGCCGCGTTGGGGTGGCGTCCGGGGTCCCCAACGCGGCAGCCGCGTTGGGGTGGCATCCGGGGTCCAGAGAGGTACACGACTGGATTCCGGCGTACGCCGGAATGACGGAATGGAAGGGACTCTTCCGGCGCCGATTGCTGGCGCGGGCAGTCGGCGGTTTGAGGCGAAGCTTCGCTACTCGGCCGGCTTGAAGGTCAGCGCCGCGCCATTGGTGCAGAAACGGCGTCCGGTTGGTTTCGGGCCGTCCGGGAACACATGACCCAGGTGACCGCCGCAGCGCCGGCAGTGCATCTCGATGCGCAACATGCCATGCCTGCGGTCCTCGGTAAACGCCACCGCGTTCTCGACCGATGTCCAGAAACTCGGCCATCCACTGCCACTGTCGTACTTCGTGTCCGACGAAAACAGCGCCTGCCCGCAGCCGGCACAGTCGAACATGCCGCCGCGCTTCTCGGCGTTCAGCGGACTCGACCCCCTGAATTCGGTATCGTGCTGGCGCAGCACCGCGTACTGCAGGGGCGTCAGGGACTGCTTCCAGTCCTGGTCGGTCTTGGCGACTTCGAAGACGCCGTCTGGTGGGTGTGCCATGGCAAAGAAACGGGTCTCATTTTCGGATGTAGAGCGTCATGCGCGGAAACGCGAACGTGCCGGCGATATCGTCGACGATGTTCACCTGGCAGGTGTACAGACCCGGCTGCAGCTCCGACGCCGGGATGTCGAGCTGGAACGCGGCGGCCTTCCGGTCGGCAGACGTCAGCACCGGCACCTCGATAAGCGGGGTCTCGTAGGCCTTTTGCTGACCGTGGAAGAAGGTGACGCTGGACAGCACCCTGATGGGCCGCTCAGCCGGGCTGGCGGCGGCTGGTGCGGCCGACGGTGGCGCTCCAGGCTGTCGGTCAGCCGGCGGCGCCGGGGCCTGCGCCGGATCGTACATCTCGTAGTAGAAGTAGAGATGCTGATCGCTCGGAATGACCCGTGCGACGTTGGCAACCAACTCCTGACCGTTGCGGAGCAGCGGGTTCCGATCGTCCTTTTTCGACACCGCCGCCAGGTTCGAGCCGAGGACCACCGAGCTGATCTTCACCGGGCTCCTGTCGAGATCCGGAACCACCAGGGAGGTTTCGAACGAGCCCATCGTGCCGCCCTGGTTCTCGCGGATCACCACCTTCAGCCGATACGTGCCAGGCGGCAGCTCGAAGCTGGTCGCGTACTGCACGGCCTTGCGCTCGGTGTTTTCGGTCGATCCCAGCGCCAGGTTGACCGTGTCGCGCATCCGGGCGACGGGGATCTGTCGCGAGTCAACCAGCACGCCCAGCACATCGAGCGTGGCCTTGCTCTTGTCACCCGCCTTGGTGAATGGCACGCGTGAGCCCGGGACGACGAGCCACACCGGCACGTAGTAGTGGTTCCCCTTCAGGCGGAAGTAGGCCGACGAGGCGTAGACCGGCAGGTCGGTGACCGACAGATCCGAGGCGAGTTGCTCCATCAGCAACTGCTCGCGGTCGTCTTTGGTTGAGTGTGTGAAGTCGCGTTGCGCATAGTAGCCAACCCGGTACTCGAGTTTCAGGTCGGTCCTTTTCAACTGGATTCGCACGCGGCGGAACCGACCGTCACGCGACGTGTTCGTGCTGCTGTAGCCGAGGACGTAGTACGCCGACGTGTCGGCGATCACCCGATCGAACACTCCGCCGAAGTCGTTGCGATCGAAGAACGCCCGCCCGCCGGTATCCTCTGCGAGCGACGACAACGCATCCTGCGACGCGCTCATCGAACTAAACGCGCTCGACACGCCCCGTCCGTTGAACGCGGACACGCCCCGCGTGCTGGCACGGCTGGCATCGCCACCCGGGACAACGGCCTGCAAGCCCCGCATATCGGCCGAGTAGATCGACAGGTTCGTGCGGACGGCCCGATCAATCACCCCGCGCATCGCGACGCGATTGTCCATGCCGGTCTGATTCATGCCGCTGCTGAAGTAGACCAGCGACTTCTTCTGCTGGATGCCCGAGAGCGCATCAACCATCGACCGGAGCGCCTGCAGGCGCCGGTCGGTGTTGAACATGTTGAACTCGGTGTCGTCGGCGACGAAGGCGCCATTCGTATCGTCAGTGGTCGCATCCGGATCGACCGCCACCATCTCCTCGAACCCCATGCCCTCGATGCCGTTCAATCGATCGATGGTATTGAGCAGCACGTTCTTGTCCGACGTGAAGTCCTGCGCGACGTCCAACGACGAGGCGTACGTCACGATGGCGACGGTGTCGGCCTGACCCACCTTCGTGTTCACGTAGTCCCGCGCGGCATCCAGCGCCCGCTGTGTGTCCTCCACGGCCATTGAGCTGAGATCGAACATCAACACGACCAGCCGCCGGTCGTGCATATCGACGACCGGACGCCCGACGAGCGGCGCAGGAAGCGGTTTGCCGACGCCGCCGAGGATCGTCGGGATCGCCGATGGCGGCGGAGGATTGTCCGCGGCGTCGACCTCTTCGAAATCAAACGTGTCGACGGTCTGTGGCTTGCCGTCCTCGAGCACAATGAAATCGTCGCGCTTCAGGCCCTTGACGACGGTGCCGTTCTTGTCGCGCACGACGACATTGACGGTGACCAGGTCGACGGCCGACCGGAAGACGGCCCGCGGCTTCTGGGGCGGCGGGGCCTGGCCCGCAGCGGCCCCGAGTGTCGTCGCGCACACAGCCGCGCCGAAGAGCAGCAGGAACAACCGGAACACGGAGTGACGTGGCGATCGCATGATGTAACTCCGTTCGGGTTAGAAGCTGAAGCGCGCAATGATCTGCACGCTGCGCATGGATCGCATCGAGACGACCCTGCCAAAGGTCAGTGAATTGAACACGGTACCGATGGAGCCCCACTGCGGCATGTTCAGCACGTTGTTGGCCTGGATGCGCAACGACATGCTCCGGTTGCCCGCGTACCGCATGCTCTTCGACATGGACATGTTGAACGTGGTATTGGTGGGGCCGGTGATCAGGTTGCGCGCCGAGTTGCCGAACGTGCCCGCCGCCGGCACCGAGAAGGCGGCGGTATTGAAGAACAGCGCCATCGTCGGGTTCGACAGGTCGATCGCCTGGCCGTTGTAGTCGGCGCGCAGCGTGCCGTTGGTGCCGCGGCTGATGTCGGAGGACGCGCCGATAATTCTGGCCGTGAAGGGACTTCCAGAGGCGTAGGACAACGTTCCGTTCAGAATCCAATCGCCGACGATTTTGTTGAGCACGCCTTCGCCAGCCAGCCACTTCCGGTTTGCGCCAAACGGCAACTCGTAAGCAAAGTCGGCCGACACGCGATGGCGCTGATCGAAGCTCGAACGGCTCCACTCGGCCGCCAGGTTCTGATCGTTCTGCGCCACCACGGCGCCGCCGCCGCCAATCGACGAGGCGTCATCCATCGACTTCGACAGCGTGTAGGTGACACCTCCCGAGAAGCCCATCGACAATCGCTTGCGCACCCGCATCGACAGCGCGTTCATGATCGACGTGCTGCCCGACGATTCCCAGGTGAACGCCTGCACGTTCGGGATGCGCAGGCCGCTCGGGCCGCGGTTCGGAGCCCGCAGCAGATCCAGCGACGAGCCCTTCGTGCCTGTATAAGTGAGACCCGCCGACCACGTGCGGTTGATCTCGCGCTGCACGTCGACGTTCCAGATCTGCACGTATCCAATGTTGTAGTTGGGATCGACACCAAACGTGTTCGTCGTCGTGTTCGCCGGCGGCCCTGGGGCAAACACGGTCGCCATCAGCAGCGGCGTCGTCGCCGCCCCGATCACCGTGTTGGTGGTGGCGAACGGCGGCTGACCCGCCAGCTTCTGCGCCATCGACATGTACGGCACCGAGGCGTAGTTGATGCCATACCCGCCGCGCACCGTCGTCTTCTGGTTGGCTCGCCACGCCACGCCCAGACGCGGGGCCACGTTGTTCCGATCGGGATGGACGATGGTCAGCGGGAAGGCGCCGGTATAGGGCCCGGTCTGGCCGGCCTGTACCGACGTGGCCGCCGAGAAGTCCGACGGGACGTCCAACGTCACCAGGCGATTGTCGGCTTCCGTGTACGGCGATTGATACTCGTACCGCAGACCGAGACTCAACGTGACGGCACCTGAGAAGCGGTAGTCGTCCTGGAAGTAGGCCGAATACGATCGCGCGTGGAAGCTCTCGAGCCCGGGGCCGTACTGCAGTGTGGCCTGTTGAGGCAGCCCCAACAGGAAGTCGGCAAAGTCGAGACCCGTCTGATTTCCAGTGCCCCCACCGGTGTAGGCACCCGTGAACGTGAAACTGCCACGCGCGTTGGCATTACTGCGGTTCTCCGAGAGCAGGCTCTGGAAGTTGCCGCCCCACCGCATCGTGTGCTTGCCCTTCATCTTCATCATCGAGCCGTTGATCGCGAGGGTCTGGTTGAGGCTTTCCGTTGGATTGACGTCGCGCAACGACGACAAGCCGCTCGAGAAGGTCACCGTCGGGACACCCCAGTCAAACGGATCAGGCGACACGCCGACGATTCCCGCCGCCCCAGCGACATTGGTGACGCCGCCAAACTGGTTGGTGGTCGCGGACTTGCTGCGGTTGAACTGCACCGACAGCGTGTTCATGAATCCCCATTTGCCAAACGACAGATTGACCGGCACGTTCCAGCCCGTTCGGTGACTCGCGCCCTGGATTCCAGGAAACCCTGTCAACTGCGAACTGTCTGACCGGCTGAACTGAACGCCGAGATTCAGGTTGACGACGTTGTTCATCATCGCGCCGCGTCCGCCCCCGCCGCGTCCGCCGCCGCCACCCCCCCCGCCGCGTCCGCCGCGCCCGGTCGGTGGGGTGCCAAACGTCCGCGTAAACCGGAAGTTGATGTCGTCGCCGTTGCTGATGGTCGTGCTAGACAGGTGGTAGTTCTGCGTAGCGCCTGCCTGGTTTGGCGCCGGAATGTACTGGAGGAGCGCTGCCGACGCCGGGCTGATCCGGTTCGCGGGAATCTGGTTGCCCGGGAACGGGAGCCCCGTCAGCGGATCGATCACAGATGTTGACAGTGGCGAGAAGTCGCCGGTCCGCGATGCGAGACTGGGCACCTGCGAATAGGAATCGTACAGATTGGAACCGTGGCTGCCCGAGTAGTTGAGGAACCACGACGTGCGCGTCCCGAGATCAAAGAGTCCGGGGATCTTTGCCGGTCCGCCGATGGCAAAGGTGTAGCGCTGATTCAGAAAACTGGGCTGCGCCGGCGACTGACCGTTGAGCGCGTAGGGCTGCGCGTTGAGCATCGAGCCGCCCAGGGTGTACGACGCCTGCCCGCTTGGCCGATTGCTCCTGATATTGCCGAAGCCGGGCCGCCCGCCACCACCCGCGCCGCCGCGGCCGCCGCCGCCTTCACCACCGCCGCCACCTCGACCGCCGCCACCACCGCCACCCGGACCGCCGCCAAGGCCAAATGCGCCGGCCGCGAATCCGCCGCCCATCTGCCCCATGCCTGGCAGGCCGCCCTGGCCCTCGCCGCCGGCCCCGCCGATGCCACCAAATCCGCCCTCGCCACCCATGCCGCCCCGGCCGCCTTCACCGCGTCCTCCAAACAGGAACGCGTCGTTCATCTGTGTGTTCGATCCAAATGTCGTCACAGACTCCGACACCGATTCCGCGGTGAATCCGGCTGGCAGGCTCAAGTGCTGCGCCACGGCTTGCGCGTCTTCCGCCGCGCCAATTCCTCCTGCATCAGCTCCTGTTGCGGCTCCAACCCCGGCGGCCTGGCCCCGCTGACCCGCTCGGGCTCCGGCCACCGGCGCCACGCGCTGGAACTGCTGGCCGCCCGCCTGTGGTCGCTGTTGCAGGGTCACCGGCGGCGTCGTCGCGGCCGCAGCGGCCGGCGCCGGCGTCGCCGCAGCGGCAGGTGCTCGCGACCTCAACGTCGTCGTCAACTCGACCTTCGCCTGGCAATCCGGACCGACCGTGATGGTCTTCACGGCGCTTGCGAACGCGCTCAACTCGGCGAGCACGTCGTAGTCCCCGGGTTTCCCAGGATGAACCCTGAATGACCCGTCAAGGCCGGTCGACGTCAGAAGGGGATTGCCGCCATCCTTGGGCACCACCGTGATGGCCACGCCGGGCAGTTTCGCCTGGCCCGCGCTGACCGTCCCGCTGATGGTGCACGCGGGACTTGACGGTGTCTGAGGCGGCGTGCCCGGGCTTTGAGCGATGACCACGACGTACGCGCTGGCCAGCATGACCGCGGCAATCAGGATGGAAGAATGGGGCTTTTTCACATCGTCTCTCAGCATTAAAGCCAGAAGCGCCAAACCACGGGTTCAGAAACACGTTTCCAGCGCAGACTTCAGGTGTCGCAGTAGGAAATACGCCGGGTTGGGGTCAGGTGTTTCCCAAGTTCCAGTCTGTCACGAACTTGTCATGATTTCACGTGCTGCTGCTATCTGGCGGCGGCGGGTCCTGGGCGGGCTGGCAATCGCTTGTCAGGGACGCCCAGTTCCCGGGCAATTGCCCTCAGTTGGTCCTGAATGACCCGTTGGTTGCGCGGTCCCATCCTGAGCAGGTGTTTCTGGGCTGGTTCGAGTGCCTCGAGTTCCTCTTTCTGGAACTTGTATGAGATGACCTTTTCGATGAGCGCGATCTCGCCCTCGATGACGGGCGCCTGCAGCAGGACGCTGATGGCACGCTCTGTCGCGGCGTCGATGTCGCCTTCGGGGTGTCCCAACTCGCGATACGCGTCGACCATCCTTGGCTTGAGCATCGAGTAGACGCGGGCGAGACCCGCCGGATCCAGCGAGGCCACGGCGTCGGCGATTCCCGTGTAGCGCGCGTACGAGCCTTGATCAAGGACGAACGCTCCACTGCGCGGCACCGCACGAAACGGCGCCCTCGGCGACTGGCGCGCCAGGTGCCTGGCCGGGGACTGTCCGGACGCGACGTTGTCAAGACAGGCAACCAGATTGCGGATGAGACCATCGGTGGCCAGCCATGCCATCACTTCCGGATGAGAGGACAGGCGACCGATGAGGTCGCGGACCAGGGGGTCTGTGAGGAACAAGGGCGGCAGTTCAATAGCATCGACCGGCGGGCCGAGCGGCCCGCGAACGTCCGCAGCCGATTGTGCCGCCTGTTGAGTCGACGCAACCGGTCGGTCTGTCGCAGGCCTGCGGAACCAGAAATACGCCGCGACTAGCGCGACGACGACAACAATGGCCGCGACTATGCCGACGACGTGCCAGGATTCAGTGCGCGGCGGGGGAGGTTCGGGTGTATCTGGCTGTTCGAGCCCGGGATCGATGCGGATGTCATCCAGCGGATCCATGCGACACCTCTCCCGTATTAGACGCCAAACCAGACCCCGGTTGGCAGGAAAACCGTGGTGGCGGTGAAATTCCGCCAGAGGGTATGCTGTGGGCATGGCCTCCCTCATCACGCACCCGATCGTCGTGCAGCCGGCCACCCTTTACAGGGACGCCGAGTGAGCGCGAACATCGATCCCGCACCCGACGCCACACTCGACCGTGCGATTGGTCCGTGGACCCTTGGCATCAACGCCGTCAATCTGTCGCTCGGCGCAGGCATCTTCGCCCTGCCCGCTGCGGTGGCGGCCATCCTCGGGCCGGCGGCTATCCTGGCGTACCTGGTCTGTGGCCTTGCTATCGCGCTCGTCCTGACCTGTTTTGTCGAGATCGGGAGCCAGGTGACGCGATCGGGTGGCGCCATCGCGTACATCGAGGATGGGTTTGGGCCGATGGCGGGTTTTGTCGCGTGGGTGATCTACTCGATCCTCTTTTGCGTGGCCTCCGACGCGGCCATCTCGCTCGTGTTCGTGGATGCGATGGCGTCGGTTGTCCCGGCACTCGGAGACGGCTTGGTGCGCGCGGCCACACTGGTGGCGCTGTTCGGCGGGCTGGCGGCCGTAAACATCCTCGGCGTCAGGCAGGGCGCCCGAGTTGCTGTGGCCACCACTGTCGCCAAACTCGCGCCACTGTTGTTGGTGATTGGTGCGGGATGGCTGGCGATGAACTGGTCCGAGCTCCGCTGGACCGAGTGGCCGTCGGCGGCGCGGGTCGGTGAGGCCTCGCTGTTGTTGTTCTTTGCGTTCAGCGGCGCCGAGGCGGCACTCACGCCGAGCGGCGAGATTCGTGATCCGGCTCGCACGATTCCCCGCGGGATCCTCGGTGGCACGGCCGCCCTGATTCTGATCTACGTGTCTGTTCAGGTCGTGAGCCAGGGTGTGCTTGGCGCCGAACTCGCCGGGACCACTGACGCGCCGCTGGCGGCCGTGGCTGGGCGGCTGTTCGGCCCGGTGGGCTGGCGGCTGATCGTCGCGTGCATGGCGGTCGCGATTTTCGGCACGTTGGCCGGCGACATGCTGGCATCGCCGCGCGCCGTGCTGCCGGTGGCCGAGCGCGGAGTGCTGCCGCGTGTGCTCGCCCGCGTGCACCCACGATTCCACACGCCGCACGTGGCGATTGCCGCCTATGCCGGTTTGGCGTGTGTCCTTGCGCTCACCGGCGCCTTCCGGCCGCTCGCCGTGCTCGCCAGCGTCTCGTTGCTGCTGGTCTATCTGGTCGTGTGCGTGGCGGCACTCAAGTTGCGCCTGACGAGACCGCGGGCGCCGGGTGCGTTTCGCGCACCGGGTGGCCCACTGATTTCGCTGCTTGGTATCGTCACGGTGCTCTGGCTCCTGGCCCAGTCCAGGCTCGTCGAGGCCGTCGCCGTTCTCGCGATCGCGGCGATCGCCATCGTCTACTACCGGGTCCGACGGCAATTCCTGCCAGACCCTTCGCAGGTCCCATGACCGCGCCCGCACGCTACCCGGTCCCGGCGGGCCGACACCGCGTCGAGGAAGAGATCAGTCGCAGCCGCTTTATCACGACGATGGCGCGTGTCGATTCGATCGAAGCCGCCACCGCGTTTGTTGAGGATGTGAGACGCGAATTCGCTGACGCCACCCACAACTGCTGGGCGTACGTCGTCGGGCCGCCCGGAGACACGGGCCGGGTGGGGATGAGCGACGATGGGGAACCTCATGGCACGGCGGGCCGGCCAATGCTCACCATGCTGTTGCATAGCGGGGTTGGTGATGTCGCGGCGGTCGTAACGCGGTACTACGGCGGCACGAAACTCGGCACCGGCGGTCTGGTCAGGGCCTACGGCGGCGGTGTGCAGAAGGCGCTCGCCACGATGCCGCGCGGCGAGCACGTCGAGTTGACGACGCTCGAGATTGTGGTGTCGTATGCGGCTGTCTCGGCGATGCAGCAGATTTTCCCGGCCTTCGAAGCGGAGGTCATCGCCGAGCGCTACCAGGCCGATGTGCAGTACGAGGTGCGCCTGCCCGGCGCGAGCGTCGCAGGACTGCGCGCGGCCGTCCTGGACGCCACGCGCGGGCAGGGCAGGATTACGCCGTCTTCATCGTCCGGCTCCACTCCCGGATCTTCGTGATCTCGGCAGTTGGGATGTGCAGGAATTCGAGGAATTCCTGGTGTTCCGCCGGCGCCGCCTTCTCGAATTCGGCGTGCCAGCGGTGCATGTCGGCGTCGGTAAACCCCGAGGCCTTCATGATGGAAACCCACTTCTCCTTCGTGATCATCTGATTCCTCCTGAAGCTGCGCGAGCGCTGAAGCAGGCGCAGGATATCGCGCTGATGACCGCGGAGCGCCTCGACCTCGGCGTCGATCTCGACGAGCCGGCGCTCCAGCACGACGCTGGCGCCTCCGCCCTGGCGATCGAGCACGGTGCGAATGGCGGCCAGGCTCAGGCCCACCTTGCGGTACACGCAGATCTGTTGCAGGCGCAGCACGTCCTGCTCCGTGTACGCGCGGTAGTTGCCCTCCGTCCGCGGCGGACGGCGGAGCAGGCCCGTCGACTCGTAGTACAGCAGCGTGCTGCGGCTGAGACCGAACCGCCGGGCCATTGTCGTGACAGTCATCATCGCGTCTGATCTCAGAATGAACCTGTCAGTACTAGACAGGTCAAGCATAGACGGATGGCCGGACGGAGGGAAGGCATCGAGAGCCCCCTCTCGTCAGAGGCTGTCCGCCGGGCTTCGCACACCAAGTGCGCCACGCATCAGGACGTGTGTGTAGATCATCGTGGTGGCAACATCGCGATGCCCCAGCAGTTCCTGCACCGTGCGGATGTCGTAGCCGTTTTCCAGGAGATGTGTCGCGAACGAATGTCGAAGCGAGTGACAGGTTGCGCGCTTTGTGAGACCTGCGGCGCGCACCGCCTCGATGACTGCGCGTTGAATGACTGATTCGTGCAGGTGAAAGCGTGTCGGATCGCCCCATCGAGTATCCCGGCACACGCGCGAGGCGGGGAAGACGAACTGCCACAGCCAGGACCTGTCCGCGTTCGGGAACTTGGCGGTCAAGGCGTCGGGCAGCACGACCCTGCCGAGGCCATGGCGCAGGTCATCATCGTGTAGGCGGCGCACCTCTTCCAGGTGAGCCGACAGGGGTTGTTGAGCGGCGGTGGGCAAGACCGTTTGGCGGTCCTTGCGACCCTTGCCCTGCCTGACACTGATCTGATTGCGGGCGACGTCCACGTCCTTGATGCGCAAGTCGAGGCATTCGGAAAGTCGCAGGCCGGCGCCGTAGAGCAGGAGGGCGACCAATCGAGGCGTGCCGCGGAGATGGGCCAGGACGAGCCGCACTTCGTCGACCGAGAGGACCACCGGGAGGCGGAGCGGGGTCCGTGCGCGGACCACGTTTGGCAACGGA
Organism: Acidobacteriota bacterium; assembly: GCA_026393675.1. Lineage (NCBI taxonomy): Bacteria > Pseudomonadati > Acidobacteriota > Acidobacteriota bacterium. The sequence goes on from JAPKZQ010000016.1 coordinate 88,401, forward strand.
TCGAGATCACGGTTGATGATCACGCGGTAGAGGAAGAGCAATGCGGACAGGGCCTGGTTCTGGGTGGACGCGCTGACGTGGTGGTCGGTCGCGAGCGACGACAGGAACGAAGCGACGTCGGGTGCCGCCATGGTGGCGGGGTGGCGCTTGTGGTGGAAGAGGATGAATCGTCGGATCCAGCCGACGTAGGCTTCTTCCGTCCGGTCGCTCAGGTGTCTAATTCGGCATGCCAAACGCACCTGGTCGAGCAGCTTGGGCGGACGGAGATTGGGAGGTGGATCCTCGGTCGGGGCGGCCGGTGGTTTTGACGACGTCAGCGCGCCTGTGACGGGGGCTGACGTTACTCCGTGGGATACGTGGGCGCTCCGGGTCAGATTGCGTGGCTGCATGTCGTGGCCTACTGGTCGGCCTGTTGCGAAGCTCGTGCCACCGCTGGATTGAGCGAGCACAGATTCCCAGCCCTTGGCGGTGCCTGCTGCCACCTGCTCGTCCACCAAGCCCGTGAAGAGTGGATATCGAAGGCCGGGTCGGCAGATTCTGCTGTTGGCAGATTCTGCGTACTTCTGCGTCGGTGAAAGTATACGATCCGGCCACGTCTCGTCGTGCCCCCGCCGTGCCCCTTCGAACCGCCCGTAATCCCATTACGCTTGGGACGGCTGCAGCGTATACCCCTGATGTCGCCACCTGCCTGCTTGAGACAAGTGGCCGTCGGGGAAGGAGTTACCGCGTGCAGCCAACAACGGTGCGTAAGACATTACGCTGCGAACCGCTGCAGCGTATAGGGAGAGAGCGGCGGCGGAGCGCCGCAGGCTAATTACACGTTGAACTAAACCGCTTCGCGGCAGTCCCGCTCGCTGTCACTCAATACCTGCCGACCGCCCCTGTCATTGACCGCCGGTTTCTCTTCTGATCGATCGCTATTCGCCCCGTCGCGCGCGCATCATGCCTGCTGACGACCG
>JAPKZQ010000017.1 GCA_026393675.1 Acidobacteriota bacterium
CCATGCCAACCGCGGTGCGCCCATGCTAACGTTGCCCCACGCCGTGCGGGTGACCAAGGAAAAGTGTGCCACTACGTCAACGGCCTGGCTGCAAGTCCCTCTCAGGGAGAGACTTACTGATCGGCAGTGTAGAAGACGGGCCAGACGCGTGTTCACCGTTCGCCGGGCGCGCGAAGAACGTGGTTCACGCCCGTCTTCCGTCCGCCGACGCGTCGAACGGCGTCCTTCTCGGACCCGAGCTGCCGCGACTCGACGGCGAGCGCGTGAGTTTCAATCAGGAGCAGGGATATCTGGCGTTGTGGGGGAGTCCGGTGGCGAAGTACGGGACCATCGGACTCGCCCTGGTCTGGAATCCCGAAGCCTTCCGCGGCCTGCACGAGGGCGAACGGGACCGGTTCGTCCGCCTGTGACCACGGCCGGACCGGAGCGCGACCTACCTCTCAGTTGGCGCATGGCATCGAGGCAGCGCGCCACCTCCGGCGTCCAGCCGGTATTTCCTCCGATATCTCAACGCACTCGCGGCCGTCTTTCGCGCGCCGCTACGCGTCACACGTCGAACCTTTCCCGGCGCTCACCCATCGGATCAGAAGCTGAATCGCACGCTGAACTGAAACTGCCGGGGCGCGAACGCCTGGGAGAGGGAGCCCGCCGCAACCGAGACCAGATCGGTGTCCAGCGAATTCCCATCGAAGTTCGTGTTGTTCAAGGCATTGTATGCCTCGATTCGGACAGTCATCGTTCCGGATCGTCCGGCCTTGACCTGCTTCTGTAGGCCCAGGTCGAGACTCCGATAACCGGGCCCCACGACGAGGTTCCGAGCAGAGTTGCCGAAGCGAAAACTGGCAGGTCCCGACGCCATGGGTAGGGAGAAGGCGCTCGTGTTGAACCACTGCTGAGGCGAATGGAGCCCGGAATTGGGATCGCCCGTCAGGTCGGGCCGACCCGATCGGATGTCGATGTCAGGGTCGACAGTCGAGTAGCGGGGGGAATAGCGGAGGCCCGTCATCACGCGGGCGATTCCCGTGCAGCGCCATCCGCCCAGAATATGGCTCAGGGCCCCTTGCTGGAGCCATCGCTTGCCGGGGCCCACGGGAAGCTCGTAGACGAAGTTCACGTTGAACACGTGCCGGCGCTGGAAAGAGGCATCTGCCCACTCCGCTTCCAGGTCGTAGCTGTCCTGCGGCCGGAGATTGTCGCGTTCGGCCTGCGAAAGCAGCTTGGCCCACGTCCAATTGGCCTGCAGGGAAAGGCCGCCGGCAAGGCGCCGCCGAACCTCCAACTCTCCGGCATGGTAGGAGGAGCGGGCCGCAGAGCTGAGGACGTCGATCGCGGCGAACTTCGGGTCCAGCGTCACCAGTGTTGGTACACCGCCGGCGCCCGACACGAGCTTCGGCTGGTTGTAGTTCAGCCGGACGGGAAGGTGCGACCCTCTGTTGCCAACATAGGACAACCGCACCGCCGTCGACGCGCCCAGCAAGCGCTCGAGCGACATCGCCCACTGCTGGCTGAGGGCATCCTCGAAATCGGACTGCACGCCGATGAGCTGACTGGCCGGGGGCTGACTGACGGCTCCGACCAGGTCGGCCACCTGATCGAACAGGAGGGGATTGTTGTGATTGTTGTTGTTCACACTGGGCCGCATGATGAAGGGAGGATTCCGGCTCGACCCTATCAAGGGGAGCCGCAGCCGGAGGGGCGCGTAGAACCACCCATAGCCCCCGCGCACGATCGTCGAACTGTTCTCCGTCAACCGGTACGCCATGTCCACTCGAGGCATGAAGTTATTCGTGTCCGCAGTGCGCAACCCCCTTGGCAGTCCTGCCTGCTGGTTTGTCCGGATGGGAATCGGGGAACTGGCGCTCACATACAGGGGAAGCATGCCTTGGGGGAGTTTACCGTCCTTCGAAGACACGACGAGCCCCCCGGTGCTGAAGTCATAGGCGGAGAGCCGGTCGTTGATCTCGATCGGGACCGTATAGAACTCGTAGCGCAAGCCCAGGTTCAGCGTCAGTCTGGGCGTGACTCTCCAATCGTCCATCAGGTAGCCCGCGAAGTACGACCGCCGCATCTCGGGGACCCCGGCTCCGACGTCGATTAGAATGTTGTACGGCATTCCCAGCAGAAAATCCCCCATGACGGAACCGGTGTGGAAATTGCGGAACTCGAATACGGGGCGCTGGCGCTCCACCGACGACATGGAGATTCGAGCGCGCAGGGCTTCGGCCCCGAATCGAATGGCATGGTTCCCCCGGCTGTAGGAGACGTCGTTCTTCAAGCTGAACGTCTCTGTGAGGTTGACCGACGGGTTGCGGCCAAGCTCCACGAAGCGGAACAATCCGCGCAAGTAGAGGTCGGGAAAACCGTATTGGGCTTCGGGCAGCGTGGAACCCAACGTCTTTGCGAAGCCGAGCTCGGAGACAATGTCGCGGTGCAGCTCGTTGAGGACATCTGACTCGTCCTTCAGCCAGGCGAAGCTGAATTGGTTGAGCCAGCGCGAGCTGATGATGTAGTCATGACGCACGGTTTGGGCGTGCGACCCGTCATCAAAGATCTGCCCTCCCAAGCCGGGAACATCGCCCGCCAGGAACGCGTCGCGCGTTCGCCAGCGCACCAGCCAGGAGAGCCGCTGTTTGCTCGAAAGGTTGTGATCCAACCGAACAGTGACCAGCGTCTCATCGTCGCGCTCGGGCAGGTTTGCGAAGTAGTTGTTGGCGACACCAGGGAGATTCGGCTCGGGGAGGTAGCTCAGCAACTTCAGGGAGGCGGCGTTGAAACGGTTGGCCGGGATCACGTTGCCCGGAAACGGCTGCCGGCCGTTGAAGGGGTCCAGCACGGTGATCCCACTGTTCCTGAAATCGCCGCGCCGCTCCTCCAGCGTGGGAACCGTTGCGAGGGACACCTTGTCGGTTCTGGACCGTCGATATTCGACGTTGGTGAAGAAGAAGGTCCGGTTCTTGAAGATCGGCCCACCCAGGCTGCCGCCGACCTGGTTCTTCATCAGATGGCCCTTCTTGGCGTCAACGGGCGTGAAGAAGTTGCGCGCGTCGAGGACGTTGCCCCGGAAGAAGTCATACAGCGACCCTCTGAGTTCGTTGGTGCCTGAGCGTATGGCCACCTCGACTTGTGCGCCCCCGAGCCCCGAATCCGCCGTTGCCACCCCGCTCTTCACAGTGAACTCTGCGACCGAGTCGATGGGCGGCACCGCTGCGGCTCGGTTGTCGATCAGATTCTCGCTGGTGTTGCCCTCCACTTTGTAGTTGACGGCGCCGTCCCGACTGCCGCTCACCTGGTACGCGATGATGCCTTCTTCACCCGCGATCCCGGCGTTCACGGATGCAACGCCGGTCGCCAGGGTCAACAACTCGAGGGGGTTCCGCGTGTTCAGGGGCATGTCGGCGATCTGCTCCGCGAGGACCCGGTTCTCCAGTGAGCCTCGTTCGGTCTCGACCAGCGCGTGCCGCGCCTCGACCACGACCGAGTCTGTCAGTCCCGCGACCTTGAGGACCGCGTCCACGCGGACCTGGCCGCCGGCGTGCACTTCGACGCCGGCAACGACCGCCTTCTGGAAGCCCGGCATCTCGACGGTCACCTCGTAGACCCCCCGCGGGAGCCCGTTCACCAGGTACTCGCCACGCTCGTTGGTCACGGTGTCCCGGCGACTCCCGGTGTTCACCTCCGCGACCGTGACCGTAGCGCCGGGAAGGACGCCCTGGGTGGTGTCGGCGACCTTGCCCACCAGCCGTCCCGTTGATTGCGCTGCGGCGTGCCCGGCGATGCCCAGGGCCATGAGCACAAGAACCGCCGTCACCAGGGTGTTGCGCCGAGTGTTCATCGTCCGCCTCCCTCCAGTTGTGAGTTGCCGCCCTCGCCGATATCTCTGACAATGTTTCAATTCATAAACAACAGTTCGTACGAGTGGAACATACCCGTACCAGTTCTGCTTGTCAATCCAGATTGTTCAGCGAGACAACAGGTTCTCGCCGAGCAGGTCGAAACGCGCGCCAGGGCGGCCACGGTCGGAGTCTTCTTCCAGGGCCGGCGCGTCGCCTCCCACGCCCGCTCGCTCGGCCGGCACGCACCAGGCGGTGACCGATCAGGCGCATGTGCCGCCTCCAGCGGACGACTGCCCCAATGCGACCGTGAGTTATGCTCGGGAACACCATTGACAACGAATTCCCTGCCCGATGTCGCTCGAGCCCCAACGGCCTTCACCATCAGGGCCGCGGTTTGCTTGGCCGTGCTGGCACTGTGTGGCTGGGCGGCGGCGATTCCAATGAGGGCGCAGTCTCCCGATGCCGCAGCATACTGGCCACAATGGCGGGGACCGCTTTCGACGGGTGAAGCGCCGCACGGCAACCCTCCGGTGCGTTGGGATGAGCGAACCCATGTCCGCTGGAAAATCGCCATCCCCGGACTGGGGCACGCGACGCCCGTGGTGTGGGGAGATCGGATCTTCGTCCAGACGGCCGTCCCGGCCGTCGAGGAGCCGCGAGACCGACGGGGGCTGGTTGGGCGCGTGCCGGATGTCCTTGGCCCAGGGGTGTTCCGGTATGACATTCTGGCGCTGAGCCGCGCAGACGGCCGGCTGCTCTGGCGCAGGACTGCCCGCACGGAGGCGCCGCACGAGGGGCGCCACGAGGACGGGAGCTGGGCTTCGGGTTCGCCGGTGACTGACGGCGAGCATCTCTTTGCGTACTTTGGCTCCCGAGGGCTGTACTGTTACGACCCTGAGAGATCCCCTCATTAAATGCTGGTAATTCTGAGGGTTGGAGATCATCGTAGTGGGGCATGAACCGAAACGTGATCACCGTCAAACGCGCTGGCCGCCTGATCGACTGGGTGGCCGGCGAGAGTCTGCACGCCAAGCGGGTCCAGTCGGTGACGAACGCCGTGGTCGGCGTGGTCAACGCCTTCTCGCTGTCCATTCACGCGATTGGCGCGGGCCTGGCCCAGACGAGCGGGCTGCACACCAAGCACGCCATCAAGCAAGTGGACCGGCTGCTGAGCCATCCCGCGTTCAACGTCTGGGAGTTGTTCGCGCACTGGGTCCCGTATGTCCTGGCCGCGACCCAGGAGATCGTCGTCGCGCTGGATTGGACCGATTTCGACGCCGACGGGCACTCCACGATTGCTCTGTACCTGGTCACGGCCCACGGCCGGGCGACCCCGTTGGTGTGGATGAGCGTCAAGAAAGCGCAGCTCAAGGGACAGCGGAACCTCTACGAAGACACCGTGCTCCTGCGCCTGCACGAAGTCCTGCCACCCGGGGTGAAGGTCACGATCCTGGCGGACCGTGGGTTTGGCGATCAGCACCTGTATGCGCACCTCACCGACCTGGGCTTCGACTTCATCATCCGCTTTCGCGGGGACGTCATGGTGCAGAGTCGCGACGGCGAGGTGCGGCTAGCCCACGCGTGGGTGCCGCCCAACGGCAAGACCCGGCAGTTGAAGGACGCGCGGGTCACGGCCGACCGCTACTCGGTCGATTCGGTGGTGTGCGTCAAGGCTCACGGCATGAAGGACGCGTGGTGCCTCGCGGTGGGCGGGGGCACCCGCACGGGCGCGACGGCCGTGAAGCTCTATGCCCGCCGATTCACCATCGAGGAGACCTTCCGCGACACCAAAGACCCGCGGTACGGCTTGGGCTTGTCGGCCACGCACGTGCACGACGTCCGACGCCGCGACCGCCTCCTCCTGATCTGCGCGATGGCGATGACCTTGCTCACCCTGCTCGGCGCGGCCGGCGAGAGCCTGGGCATGGACCGGATGCTCAAAGCCAACACGGTGAAGACACGCACCCACTCGCTCTTCCGCCAAGGCTTTCACTACTATGCGGCGATCCCGGCCATGAAGCAGGAACTGCTCGAGCCGCTCGTGCAGCGATTCGGTGAATACGTCCTCGGGCAAGCGGTCTATGTGCATGCGTTCGGTCTGAAATGAGGGGATGGCTCAGGGTTAACATATGACCCGCTATCGGACGCCGTCGCCCGGGCACAGGGCCGATTATGACCGCTGCGGCCGAGGTGTCAGTGTCAAGGGGCATTCGCGCGGCATTCGCCTCCGCCATCAAGACCAGACGTCGGCACGCGGCGAACGAGCTTGACCCGCGTTTGGCGCGGCGACTACTGTGGGCGGTAATATCGCACAGGAGGCCACGCCACCCATGCAGACATCCCGTCGCTCGTTTCTCCGTACCGCCGCGGCCGGCGCGGCGCTGCCGGTCTTCGGTCCCCGTGTCCTCGATGCGCTCGAACGACGCCTCGATCCGTTCGACCAGCTCTCACCGGCCGGTGCCGCGATCGACGAGGCGTTTCTTTGCAATCTACCCACCGCCGTCGCCCCGTGATCTACAACGCGCACGTCGTGTGACGCGGCCACACTTCAAGGCACGGTCTGGCGCGCGCTAGATCAACGATGACAGAATCATAGGTGTCTGGAGACGGTGTAGACATCGATGGAGATCCCGATGGTTGCAGGTCCTCGTGTCACTCGCGTCAGCATCCTCAACGATGTGCTCGGGCCCGTGATGCGCGGGCCGTCGAGTTCGCATACCGCCGGCTCGTTCCATATCGCGAAAATGGTGACGGGGTTGCTCGGCGCGGCGCCGGTGGCCGTCGAGTGTGCCTTTGACCCGAACGGATCGTACGCACAGGTCTACAGGCAGCAGGGTGTCGATCGGGCTCTGGCCGTTGGCATGATGGGATGGAGCCTGACCGATGATCGTTTCTTTGCGGCGCTCGACATGGCCGCTGCGAGTGGCCTCGTGATCCAATTCTCCGTCCGGCCACTTGCAAAACCGGATCACCCGAATACCGTCGAGATCACGATGCGTGCGGCCAACGGGCGTCGACTGGCCGCGTGCGCCCGCTCGATTGGCGGAGGCGCCATCGAGGTGGTCGAGGTGGAGGGATGGCCGGTCCGACTCACCGGATACACCCACGAGGTGCTGGTCGACGGGCCACGCGCGGTGGCCAGCGCGGTGGTCGCGGCGCTCTCGGCTGACGGGCACGTGGACGGCGTCCCGGAGATTCTCGATCGCGGCGGGCGCGTGCTGGTCGATGCGCGCCGGTTCGTCGCGATCGACCAGCGGGCGCGGGCTGCGTTGGCAGCGCTTGGCGACGACGTGATCGTGCGCGAAGCACCGCCGATTGCGTTCGTCAAACGGGGCCCGCAACTGTTCCAGAGCGCGGCCGAGATGCTGACGCTGGCCGAGTCGAAGGGCTGGTCGCTTGGCCGCGTTGCGCTGGCCTACGAAGCCTCCCTGCTGGGGCTTCCGGAACACGAGATCATAGACGAGGTCGCTCGCCGTTTCGACATCATGCAGACCGCCGTGCACCTCGGCCTCGGCAAGGACGCGCCGTCGATGCAGTTGCTGGCGCCGAGCGCCCGCGCGATCTTCGAGGCCGACGCCGCCGGACGGTTGCCGCTTGGCGGCTTGCACACGCGGGCTGCGGCGCGCGCGATGGCCGTGATGCACGTCAACGGCGCGATGGGCGTCGTCTGCGCCGCGCCAACCGGCGGATCCGCCGGAGCCGTGCCCGGTGTGGTCGTGACCCTGGTGGAGGAGCGTGCGCTGTCGAGGGAACGCGCCGCAATGGGGTTGCTGGCGGCGTCGGCCATCGGGGTCATCCTGGCGGCACGCGCCACGTTCGCGGCGGAAGTGGCTGGCTGCCAGGTGGAGATTGGCGCGGCGGGTGCGATGGGGGCTGCTGCGGTGGTTGAAGCGGCCGGCGGCACCGCCGCCCAGGCGGCCAACGCCGCGGCCATCGCATTTCAGAACTCGATGGGGTCGGTGTGCGACCTGGTCCGCGGAATCGTCGAGATCCCCTGTCACACGCGCAACGCGGTGGCCGCATCGAGCGCCTTTGTCTGCGCGGATCTCGTGGTGGGCGGCTACGCGAATCCCATTCCTCTCGACGAGACCATTGACGCGGTGTACGCCGTGGGCCGGATGATGCCGAGCGAACTGCTCTGCACGTCGAAGGGTGGCCTGGCCGTGACGCCTTCGGCCCTACGGCTGGTGAGCACGCCCCGGTAATCCGCCTTCGCGATGTCCAGGACGACATCTCTGCTCGGCCGGGACGACCCGTCGTCGTGCGAGGACGTCTCGACCAAGCCGATTGACGAACTCCGTCGTGTCCTGTTTCCCGCTTGCCAGCCTCGCCCGCGGCGTGCAACAGTGACAAGATCACTCAGTTCAGCCTGTGAAATCAGCAGATAGCAAACCACAAAGCGCGTCGGCACGTGGGTGGGTGTGGCGCCTCCTGATCCCCCAGCCCCTCGCAGGCCTCGATCTGGCCCCAGTCGCGGCGGGCCTGCAGATCCTGATTTCCGTCGCCTGCCTGATTCCGATCGCCCTTGCGCTGGCGATGCCCGGCACCTACATGCGCGACGATAGGACGCATTAGAGCGGTCTCCGCTCGCCTTCCGCTCGGCGGGTTGACATATGACCCGCTATCAGACGCCGTCGCCCGGGCACAGGGCCGATTATGACCGCTGCGGCCGAGGTGTCAGTGTCAAGGGGCATTCGCGCGGCATTCGCGCGGATCATGCCTCACCAGCAGTGCGTGCGGTGCGTCCGGCGGTTGCCCGCGCGACGATCGAGCGTACCTCCGGCGAGGCGGCACGTGCGCACGCGGATCACGCGCATGCGTTGAACACAACGATGTCCGTGTCCTGGTTGAACGAGCAGGTCTCAAGCAACGGCGGCGCCCGCCCGGGGCGGGGTTCTGGGGCGACGGTGGGCACGTGCAGATGGCGCAGAATGCGCTCGATCACCGAGGCCTCTTCGATCAGCGCGATCAGCCGGAAACGCCCGCCATCCCTCGACCTTGCTCGGGATGGTCCTGAGCAGAGTCGCCGTTCGACCAGGCTCACGGCGACCCTGAGGTTCTCGAAGGGTCGAAGGGCCACAGCGCGGATAGGCCAGGACGTCGATCCCGAACGTCCGGCGCATTAGGTCCGCCCAGAGCCGTGCCTCCTCGCGGGGCGGTCGCCTCTCGCGACCGCAGGGCGGATCGGGCGGGGGCTCGGTGGCTCTGGCCTCACTGGGGTCGGCGCGCTCTCTGGCTGTGGCCGCGTCGGTGGTGTTCCCGAAACCCACGACGAGCGACCGCCACGCCGCCCGTGGCCCCAATACGCCATGATACAAAATGAGGTTAATGCGGGGCCGCGGGATCAGGACGGCCAGCCGCTCCAGCAGTTCGAGGGGATCCAACAGGAGGTGCGTGGTGCCATCCGACCACGGGTGCCGGAGCTGCAGCACCACCTGCCCCTCGGCCGTCAACTGGAGCCGGTCCTGCGCGACGGTCGGCCGCAGCGCGGACCGGCAGAGCCGCTCGAGGCGGTCCGGCTGCTCGGCCGGGACCTTCACGCCGGCCTCGAGGTCGAACCCCTCCTGGCGCGCGGTTCGACGGGGCTCACCGCAGGCGTGACAGCGTTCGAGTCCGGGCACCTGGCCCTCGCGCACCTGGTCCTCAACTGGCACCGCCCCGCAGGGACGCGCGCGCTTGCCTGCCCGGGGGCCGAGCGCGAACGTCCCCTGCACGGACGCCCCCGCCATACCGGCCAGCACCGGCGCGTCCTCTGCCCACTCGTCCGCCGCGCTCGCCCCCTCGTCGCCATCTCCGAGGCCCCGCCGTTCGAGCAGGCGCCTGACGCGCGGCACGATCGTCGCGAGCACATCCGCGACATCCGCCGCCGTGAGCAACGGGGCGGGACAGAAGCGCATGTCCGCGCCGTCTCTTGCAAACACCCCGTCCATCACAAGTGCGTGAGCATGAACATTCAAGTTCATCGCCCCGCCGAAGCGCTGGACGATCGCGACCGCACCGCCGCGGCCGTCACGACCCCGGCCAAGTGAGCCACGTGGCGCAGGAAACCGAGCACGGTCCGAACGGAAACACCCACGACGGCACGACACAGGTCGTGATCCCACGCCAGCCGGTACCGAAGGCTGTGCGGGAACGTCAAGACCCACTCCACCCCAGCGCGGCTGCCGCGCTGGGGACCCCGGCACTGTCGCACCGGCACCGCCGGGAACACGTGGTCTACCAGGTGCGCGGCGCGTTCCGCCATCCGGCGCCCGCCGTCCCTCGGCCTTGCTCGGGACGGCCCTGAGCCATGTCGAAGGGCCGCAGCTCGCGCAGACTGCCCTCCCTTTACACGAAAACGGGACGAGCCGATCCAGCCCACAGTCATCACAGCGAAAGCGCGCAAAGCCGCCCGCCAGGCACCCGCAGCGCAGCAACTCGCGAAACTCCCGCCTCCGCCAAGGCTTCGGCGTGGCACGCCGTAGCGCTTCGCGCGAAGGCGGCCTGCTCGACGAACCGGGGCAGCCCTTCCCCGTCGCGCAGACCGGCGGCCTGCGCGCGGAAGGTTTCGAAGTGATCGCGGACCACCTGGTACACGACGCCCTGCGACGGCATCCGCGGCTCATAGGTCGGCGAGGGTTGGGACACGCCTCCGTGTACGGCGAATCGCGTGCCACATCCCACACGCGCCGCAGACGCGGCGCCGGTTGGATCCGGCTAGAACAGACGAAGCCTCGAAACGTATTGTCTGGCAGGCACTTGACGCCGGTCAGCACACTCGCGACGTGACGATCTCTTCCTCACAAGCCTGAACAGTGCAATTCGGCAGGTGGCCGTTTCTGCACACAAGCGGGCAAGCGAACGTGGCAGATCTTGCTACACCATGACCGGCAGGCTGCGCTGTGCGGAGTCCGCTGGCCCGGGCCCTCTGTTCATCAACCGGATCCGCGCATCGAAGACGACGCGCACGACCTCGGGCCGGTCGCGCGCCATGCGCGCCGGCACGCGCAGCAGGCTCCCGCGATCTGGGAAGACGTGGAAGGCCGCGCCTTCGCGCCACGGCCTCGGTTCCTGCCCAGGAGTTCGATGGGGAAGGCGCTCACGTACTTCATCGACGAGTACGACGCGCTGGTCGGACATCTCAGCGACGGGCGCTTTGAATGACGAGCATCGGGGATTCGTCTACGGCACGGTGCGCTTCAACACGCGAGCCGGCCGGGTGGCGCTGACGATCGGCATCCACCCGCATGCACGTAACCGCCCACGCTGTTCGGGATGCGGCCATCGCGGCTGACCAACGTGCTCGCCGGCGGTGGCGGCCGCGCTCAAGGGACATGCGCTGGTTCTGGTCGCCCGTGGCTTCGCGAGGATCTTCCTGCAGAACTCCTGCAACCTCGGCCTGCGCACGGTGATCTGTCCGACCATCGAGGCGGATCTCGGCGACGACCTCGACATCACGGCCACCGCCGTCCGCAATCTGACGAAGGGCCGCGACTTCCCCATCGTCCCGCTGCCGCCCGCACGGCAGGCCATCATCGACGCCGGGGGCCTGATCGCCTACACGCGCCGGCGACTGACGGAGAGAGACGGGACTCGGGAGTAAGGGTTTCCGCCTTCGCCCTGAGCGTCGTCGAAGGGCTTTGGCGGACAAGCGGGGTCGGGCTTCGGACGGACCTGGTGGCGGGTGAATGCCTGGGATCGCCGGGCTCTAGCCCGGCATCCGTCCTGGCCACGCTGGAGCGTGGCGATCCCGGGCGGACAGTCTGGGCGGTAGCCTCCGCCCGACCTCTCGTGCGATCATGGTCGGGTATGCGCCAGATCGACACCATGCTGCCGCTTGACGACGTCAGGGATCTGGCCGACGAAGTCCAGCGGCTGTTCGCGGATCTCGACCGCGCGCGGCCACTCGATGAGCGACTGCTGCCCGGCGTCTTCTCACCAACACTCGACGCGCTGGAAACGGCGGACGCGTTCGAAATCGTCGTCGATCTCCCGGGAGTCGCCATCGACGATGTGCGTGTGCTCCTGAAAGACGACATCGTCCTCATCGCAGGCGGCAAGATGCCGCCCGATCCCGGCCAACGGACCGATGCGAGCTTTCACCTGGTCGAGCGCGATTTTGGCCGCTTCGCGCGCGCCGTTCGCGTGGGCGGCGCGCTGAATGCCAGTCAGGCGTCGGCCACGCTCGGCAACGGCGAACTGCGCGTCCGGATTCCGAAGATCGAAAACCGCCGGGGCCGGGACATCCTGGTACCCGTCACGCGCGCGCCAGGCGGGTAACCCGGCGAGATTTCAGGTCGTTGCCATGCACGCCACATCATGAAAATCCTGTTCATCGGCGATGTCGTCGGGCGGCCGGGCCGGGACTTGGTCCGGCGAGGAGTGCCTCTGGTCGTTGATCAATTCGGGATCGACCTGACGATTGCCAACGTCGAGAATGCCGCCGCCGGTGCGGGCATCACCCGGGACAGCGGCGATGCGCTGCTGTCGTACGGCGTCGACGTGATGACCACGGGCAACCATGTGTGGGACAAGCGGGAGGCGCTCGCCTATATCGGTGCAGAGCCGCGTCTGCTGCGCCCGCTGAACATGTCGGCCCAGGCGCCAGGACGGGGTTCCTTCGTGGCACGCGCGTCCAACGGCATGATGGTCGGCGTTATCAATGCGATGGGACGCGTGTTCATGCCGCCGGTCGACAATCCGTTCCCTGCGGTCGTCGCCGAAGTCGAGCGACTGCGTCAGGAGTGCCGGTTCCTGGTTGTCGATGTGCACGCAGAGGCCACGGCCGAAAAAGTCGCCCTGGGCTGGTACCTGGCCGGCAAGGTCACCGCGGTGGTGGGCACACACACGCATGTGCCGACGGCAGACGCGCGCATCCTCGAAGGCGGCACGGCGTATATCACCGACGTGGGCATGACCGGTCCGCACGACTCGATTATCGGCGTGGAGAAGGCGGCGGCGCTGTCACGCTTCCTCACGGGTCTTCCGGCGCGACTGGAACCGGCGAGCGAGGGCCTGCGCCTCCAGGCCGTCATCATCACGGCGAACGACCAGAGTGGGCGCGCCGAGGCGATCGAACGCCTCGACTGGACGCTTGACGACATCACGCGAGCCGGACGCGAAGCCGGCAGCGACCGCGACGACGACGCATGAGCGATCCCTTCGACCTGCCGTTTGACGACGACGATCCGGAACTGCTGGAGGAGGCCGTCGAGCCCGACCGCCCCCGCCGCGTCTTCACCGTGACGGAGGTGACCGCGGAGGTTCGTCGCCTGATGGAGTCGGCGTTTGCTGAGGTCTGGGTCGAGGGCGAGATTTCGAACTGCCGTCCCTGGACGACCGGCCACGTGTACTTCACGCTCAAGGATCCGTCGGCGCAGTTGAAGGCCGTGATGTGGAAGTCGGCCGCCCGGCTCGTCAAGTTCAAACTCGAAGACGGCCTGCAGGTGGTGGCCCGCGGACGACTGACGGTGTACGAGCCAAAGGGCGAGTATCAACTGGTCTGCGACCAGATCGAGCCCAAGGGCCTCGGGGCGCGGCAACTGGCGCTCGAACAACTGAAGAAACGCCTGCAGGCGGAAGGATTACTTGACGCAGCCCGCAAGCGTCCGCTCCCGACACTTCCGCGCAAGATCGGCATCGTGACGTCGCTTGATGGCGCCGCCCTGCGCGACATCATCAAGGTGCTCGGCCGCCGGTACCCAAACGCGCACCTGGTCATCGCGCCGACGCGCGTGCAGGGCGAGGGGGCGGCCGTGGACATCGCGCGGGCGCTCGGCAATATCGGACGCGTCGAGGGCGTCGATGTCGTGATTGTCGGGCGCGGAGGCGGCTCGATTGAAGATTTGTGGGCGTTCAATGAGGAGCCGGTCGCCCGCGCGATCGCGGGTTGCCCGGTCCCCGTGATCTCGGCTGTCGGTCACGAAGTGGACGTGACACTCTCGGATCTGGTGGCCGATCTGCGGGCACCTACCCCGTCGGCCGCCGCCGAGGTGGTGGTGGCCGCGAAGAACGAATTCGTCGGCCACATCGACAACCTGGCGGACCGGCTTGCCTCAGCCGCCGGACGCCGGGTGCAGAACGGCCGCCACGTGCTGCAGCGGATTGAGGGACGACCGGCCTTTGCCGGCTTCCCGTCGCGGCTTGCGTTACGCGGCCGCCACGTCGCCGAACTGCTCGGTGATCTGCAGCGGTCCGGCCGCGGCACGATCGCCCGGCGGATGCGCGCCTATCAACTGCTGCGCGATCGCCTCGAGGCGCTCGACATCAGACGCACGATCGCCCGCGTGCAGAAGAGCCTCTCTCTGGCCGACGCGAAACTGGCGGCCGGCATCATGGGTCGCTACCACGCCGCCGATGCCACGCTCGGCGCGCTGGCCGCGCGTCTCGACGCGCTGAGCCCGCTCGCCGTGCTGGGCCGCGGCTATGCGGTCTGCTGGGACGCTGCGCGGCACGCCATTGTCGTCGACGCGGCCACGGTTGAGCCGGGAGCGGGCGTGCGGGTGACGCTCCACAAAGGAGAGCTCGCGTGCGTGGTCACCGAACGCACGCTCGCCGACGAGCCGGGATCCGACGCCTCGCAGGCTAGATCAAAATAGACCGTCGCAAGGGAGCAATGATGGACGTCAACATCAAGGACTTCGAAGCCGCCATCGCCGAACTGGAAGGCATCGTCAAGAAACTCGAGGACGGCGACCTGGCGCTCGAGCAGTCGCTCGAACTCTACGAGCGCGGCGTGCGGCTCTCGCGATACTGCCACGCCAGGCTCGAAGAAGCGGAGCGGCGCATCGAGATCCTGGGCGAACGCGGCGATGTGCAGCCGGCCCCGCCCGGGCTGGCCGCATCGGCCGCCGCCGACGACGAACAGCGGTCGGCGCGCGCGGATCGGGACGAGAAGGGACGGAAATCGTGAATGCGCCCTCTCCGCTCGCGCTGCGCGACTACGTCGCGTCACTGCGGAGCGAGGTCGAGCGCGAGCTGACCATTGTGCTGCCCGGCGTCCCGGCGTGCCCCGCCGTGATCGCCGACGCGATGCGCTACAGCCTGTTTGCCGGCGGCAAGCGCTTCCGGCCGATCCTGACGCTGGCGGCGGCCGAAGCCGTTCGGCCCCACGCGGCCACGACGCGCGCGCTGGCGATGCCCGCCGCGTGCGCGATCGAGATGATTCACACCTACTCGCTCATCCACGACGACCTGCCCGCGATGGACAACGACACGATGCGGCGCGGCAAGCCGACGCTGCACGTCGTCTACGGCGAGGGGATGGCGATTCTGGCCGGCGACGCCCTGCTCGCCGAGGCGTTCGCGCTGCTCGCCAGGCTGCCGGTCGATGCCGGCGACGGGGTCGTGGCCCTCCGCAAACTGGCCGCGATCAACCGCATCGCCGAGGCTGCAGGGTCGCTTGGCATGGTCGGCGGCCAGGCGATCGATCTGCTGGCCGCGGGACATGCCGCTGATGCCTCGGCCATGGATGCCGACGGCCTCCGCGACATGCACGCGCGCAAGACTGGCGCGCTCATCCGCGCATCGGCGGTCGCGGGCGCCATCATGGCCGGCGGATCGCCCGAACAGATTGGTGCGGTCGACCGGTACGCCACCGGCCTTGGTCTCGCCTTCCAGATCGTCGACGATGTGCTCGATGTCGTGGGGGATGGCAGCGAGCTTGGCAAGACCGTGGGCAAGGACGCGGCAGCCAACAAACCCACGTACCCGGCGATGTTTGGCCTCGACGAATCGAAGCGTCTCGCCGGTCAGGCCGCCGATGCCGCCGTCGGCGCACTCGCCGGCGCGCATCTGCACAGCGGCCGCCTCGCCGAGATCGCACAGTGGGTCGTCTCGCGCACCTCGTAGGTACCAGCGCCCATGGCCGCGAAGCCGCGATCACGTCTGGACGTCCTGCTCGCCGAGCGTGGCCTGGTCGCGTCACGTGAGCGGGCGCGCGCCCTGATTCTCGCCGGGCGCGTGCGGGTGAACGGCACGCCCATCAGCAAGGCCGGATCACCGGTGCCCGTCGATGCGGTCCTCGAACTGGATGAACCCGACATGCCATGGGTCGGGCGAGGTGGCCTCAAGCTGGTTCACGCGCTCGACACGTTCCATATCGACCCTGCTGGATGCGAGGCGCTTGATATCGGCGCATCGACCGGCGGCTTCACCGATGTGCTGCTCAGCCGCGGGGCCGCCCGCGTGGTGGCGCTCGACGTCGGACACGGCCAACTCGACTGGAAGATCCGGCAGCATCCCCGTGTCGTGGTGCTCGAGCGGCGCAATGCCCGCGAGATGGTGCCGGAGTGGCTGCCCGCGCCGGTCGACATCGTGACCATTGACGTCTCGTTCATCTCGCTCCGGCTGATTCTGCCTGCGGTGCCGGCGGTGATGAACCCCGGAGGGCATGTCGTGGCGCTCGTCAAACCACAGTTCGAGGCGGGCCGCGACGAAGTGGGCCGCGGCGGACTCGTCCTCGACACGGCCGTACATGAGGCCGTCCTCGCCCGCGTGACCGAGGCGGCCGGCGCCTGCGGCCTCACCAGAGTTGCGATGACGCCATCGGCGATCACCGGTGCGACCGGCAACCAGGAGTATTTCCTGCACCTCAGGGTATAGAATCTGCGGGCACGGACCGGTGACCTATGCAACGCGAACCGAACACGCTCTCTCCAGGCGCTGGCACGCCGAACCCGGATGGTCCAGCCCGCATCATCCGGGTCGGCATCGTCGCCAAGCCCGGACTCACCGACACGGCGGTCGAGTTGACGGCGGTGACCGCGTGGCTCGATGCGCGTGGTATCGAGTCGGTCGTGGAAGACGAAACCTCGAAGATGGCCGACCTGCGGTCCCGGCCGAAAGCATCGCGTGACGACCTGCCCTACCGGGTCGATCTGATGCTGGTGTTCGGCGGAGACGGGACCTTGCTCGGCATGGCTGATCGGATTGCCCAAGCCGATCGCGAGATCCCGATTCTGGGCGTGAACTTCGGCAGCCTGGGATTCCTGACCGAGATTGCGGCGTCCGAACTGTTGCCGTCGCTTGAGGCAGCGCTGGACGGCACCGCGGTGATTGAAGCCCGCATGATGCTCCGGTCGAGGGTGGACCGGGCGGGACGCACCTACGTGGATCGCATCGTGCTCAATGACGTGGCCGTCACCGGCGGATCGCTCTCCCGGATTGTCGAGTTCTCCGTGTCCGTCAGCGGCGACTTCGTCGCACGGTTCAACGCCGACGGCCTCATCATCTCGAGTCCAACCGGATCGACGGCGTACAATCTGTCGGCGGGCGGCCCCATCGTGCACCCGGCGGTCGATGCGATGGTGCTGAATCCCATCGCGCCGCACACGCTCACCAACAGGCCCGTCGTCATCCCGGCCGACGCGGAGGTGGCCATCCAGCCCGTGCTGCAGCGTCCTGGCGACGAGGCCTTCGTGACGTTTGACGGCCAATCCGGCGTGCAACTCGAAAACGGGGACATCGTCCACATTCAGCGGGCGCGCCGGCCGATGCGGCTGGTGCGAGGGTCGGCCCACAGTTACTACGAGGTCCTGCGCAAGAAGTTGAGGTGGGCCGAACGCTAGTGTCGGCTGATCGATCGCGGTGACCGCGCCGGGCTCTTGCGCGGCGGCGCCACGCCGCGGGCCACCTCTTCTTTGGCCCGCTGGTCCCTGAAGAAATCGACCTGGTACTGCTGCACGTTGCGGGTGTGCTCGTCGAGCGTGGCCGCGAAGGCATGCGAGCCGTCGTTGCGGCTTACGAAGTAGAGGTAGTTGACCGGGGCGGGCCGGACGGCGGCCTCAAGCGACGCACGCCCTGGCGATGCGATCGGTCCGGGCGGAAGGCCGGCGTAGCGGTACGTGTTGTACGGCGAATCGAAGCTGAGATCCGCGTGGGTGAGATGGCCCGTGTAGCGGCCAGCGCGCTCGAGGGCGTAAATGACGGTCGGATCGCACTGCAATCCCATCCGCACCTGGAGCCGGTTCTGGTACACGGCCGCCACGATCGGGCGTTCGTCAGGGCGGGCGGTTTCCTTCTCGACGATCGAGGCAAGAATGACGGCTTCGCGCGGTGACATGCCGAGCGAGGCGGCCGCGTCACCGAGCGCCGGCGAGAATACCGTCTCGAAACGCGCCACCATCGTGCGGACCACGTCCACCGCCGTGGCGCGGCGGGGCAACGCGTAGGTGTCGGGAAACAAGTAGCCCTCGAGATCGCGCGCGGCCGGATCGATGCGGGAGACGAGCGCCACATTGGTCGCCGCCTCGGTGAATGCCGACGCCGTACCGAATCCCGCGCCCTCATACAGCCGCGCCATCTGGCGAATGGTCAGACCTTCAGGAAAGGTCAGCGACCGAAGGTAGACCTCGCCGCGCGCCAGCCTGCGAATCACCTCGTCGACCGTCATCTCGCGATCGAAGCGGTACTCGCCGGCCTTGAGCCGCGTCGCCTCCCCGCTCCACCACAGCGCCACGCGCCACGTCAGCGTGTCGCTCACAACGCCGCTCTCCAGGAGCAGCCGGCCGATCGTCTGCGGCCCGGTCTTCGGCGGCACGTCGACAAACTGCTCCGCGCCGGCGTAGCCCTTGAAGGGCTCGCTCAATCGGGCATAGCCCGCCATGGAGTAGACGGCCATGATGCCGACGACGGCGAGCAACAGGAGGATGATGATGAATCGTCGCATGGTGATCGATTGAAATCGCTAGTCATGCTCCCCGGGATCGCCACGCTCCAGCGTGGCTCACACCCCGGGGCCGGGCTGGAGCCCGGCGATCCCAGGCCCCCGGTCCCTAATCCCGAACCCCGAATCCCGTCTTTCTACCGACTACCGACTACTGGCTTCTGTCTACCTTCTTGCGTCGTGCTTCTGTCGTGTTCGAGGGGCCGCTCCGGAAGCCGTTCTCCAGCCTTCCCGTCCCTCCCGAATCCCGAATCCCTAATCCCCAATCCCGTCAGGCATCGCCGTGCGATGCCCATCCAAATACTCCTGCAGAATCACCGCGGCGGCGGCAGCATCCAGCCGCCGCTTCCGCTCGCGCCAGTCGCGCTCGTGCATCGCCAGCAATCGGTCGGCCTCGTGGCTGGTGAGCCGCTCATCCTGGAGCACCACCGGACGTCCGGCCCGCGCTCGAAGCAGCTCCGCGAACGCTTCGACGCGTGGCGTCTGCTGGTTGGCCGACCCGTCGAGCCGGCGCGGCAGGCCCACCACGACCAGTGACACAGGCTCGTCGTCCTGCTCGAGCTTCGCCACCTGCTCGATGACCCGCGCCACCGCGATGGCCTGGTTCGCATCGCCCGGAATCGCCCCGACGGGCCGCGCAAGCGTCCCGGTGGGATCGCTCACCGCGATCCCGATCCGACGCTCGCCGTAGTCGATGCCCAGGACGCGCATTTCGAGTCGAAGAGTACTACATTCGTCTCCTGGGTTTCTGCCTCCGCTGAGTGTCGGAACCTCGGGCCGGGCTGTCCGCCTCCGCGCGTAGCGCTACGGCGAGACCTCGACGAAGCTCAACGAGCGAAGTCGGGGAGCCCGTCCTTCGGCGTTGCTCAGGACGCCCCGAGCACGGTCGAGGGGCGGCGATCCCAGGGGTGTCCAACTCCGTGCTTCCCGAATCCCCAATCCCGATCTGCCGACCGGGTCCCCGCACGCGGGCGGCTCGCTAGAACCGGTACGCTATACTGCGAAGAGGCCAACCGAAACCTAGGAAGATCACTGTGAAGTCAGCCACCGTTGTTGTTCTTGCCGGCGCAATTGCACTCGGTGCGGTCCACTGCGGACGCTCCACGCCGGCCGAGAAGTTCAAGCAGAAGATGGTGATCCTCGGCTACGACGGCATGGACCCCGTGCTGACGGAACGCTGGATGGCCGAAGGCCGGCTGCCGAATCTCGCGAAGCTCGCGGCGCAGGGTGGCTTCTCGCGCCTCGGCACGAGCCACTCGCCGGAGTCGCCGACGTCCTGGTCGTCGTTTGCGACGGGGACCAACGCGGGGAAGCACAACATCTTTGATTTCCTGGTGCGCGACCCGAAGACGTACATGCCCGATCTGGGCATCGTCAGGAAGGTGCCGCCCGAATTCCTCTTCAACTACATTCCGATCAAGAAGCCGGAGATTCATTCGATCCGCGGCGGCACGTCGTTCTGGGTCACGGCCGGTCAGGCCGGCGTGCGATCCAGCCTGCTGACCGTACCGATCACGTTTCCCGCGGAGCACGTGGAAAACGGCGAACTGCTGTCGGGTCTTCCAGTGCCGGACATCCGCGGCACCATCGGCACGTTCTACTATTTCGCGTCCGACCTGTCGCGGTACGAAGAAGGCAACACCGAGATGGGCGGCATCCTGAAGCGGCTGGTCTTTGATCAGAACGTGGCCCGCAGCGAACTCATCGGCCCGCCCAATCCGATCGTCAAGGCCCAGCAACGCAAGATCCAGGCAAAGGGCCCCGCGATCTCCGACGGTGACACGGCCGAACTGGCTGGATTGGCGGCCCGCGAGGATATCCGGATCCCGATCACGATTCGCTGGAATCGCCCGGAGCGCAAGGCCACGATCGACATCCAGGACACGACCATCAGCCTGGCCGAAGGCGAGTGGAGCAAGTGGGTGACGATCGAGTTCCGCGTGAACTACCTCGTGCGGCTCCACGGCATGGCACAGATGTACCTGGTGGGTGCCGACAAGGACCTCCGACTATACGTCTCGCCGGTCAACTGGCGACCCGATAATCCGCCATTCCCGATTTCGTCGCCCGCGTCGTTCTCGAAGGATCTCGACAATCGCCTTGGACACTTCAGGACGCTGGGCTGGGCCGAAGCCACCTGGCCGCTCAACGAAGATCGCATCGACGAAAAGACGTTCATGGACGATCTGTTCCGCGCCTTCGACGATCGCGCGCAGGTCATCATGCACCGTCTCGACGCGCGCGGGTGGGATCTGCTCATCGGCGTGATCGAATCCACCGACCGCGTGAGCCACATGATGTGGCGGTTCGAAGATAAGACGCACCCGATGTACAACGCCGAGGCCGCCGCCAAGTACGGCGACTCGATCCTGCGCGTGTACCAGCGCGTGGACCAGATGGTCGGCGAGGTCGTCAAGCGCGTCGGTCCCGACACGCAGGTCATCGTCATGTCGGACCACGGGTTCCATTCGTTCCGGCAGGCCGTCAATCTCAACACCTGGCTGGTGAACGCGGGATACCTGGCGATCAAGGGACAGCGGACCGAGCAGAAGAACCTGAGCAATCTGTTTCTGGGAAGCGGCGAGTTCTGGGAAAACGTGGACTGGTCGCGGACCAAGGCGTACGCGATGGGGCTTGGCCAGGTCTTCATCAATCTGAAAGGCCGGGAGGGCCAGGGCGCGGTCGATCCGGCCGACTACAAGACGGTCGTCGACGATCTGGCGGCCAGGCTGCTGACGGTCGCCGACCCGTCCAACGGCGCGCGCATCATCAGCGCCGTGTACAAGCGCGACGAGATCTACTCTGGCGAATACCTGAAGAACGCCCCCGACCTGCAGGTCGGCATGGTCGATGGCTACCGCGTCTCCTGGCAGACCACCCTCGGGGGATCGCCGCCGGGGAGCATCGTATATCCCAACATGCGGAAGTGGAGCGGCGATCACTGCGGATTCGACTACAAGACGATCCCGGGCCTGCTCATCTCGAACCGCAAGGTCACGGCCGTTGATCCGAACATCGTTGACATCGCCCCATCAGTGCTCAAATATTTCGGCATCGCCATCCCGAAGGACATCGACGGCCGGCCGCTGTTCTGACGCCCATGACCGCCGCGACCGCGCGACCGCGACCAGGGTTCCCCCGTCACTCCTCTTGGGCGGGGCGCGGGCTCTGGACCGCGGTAGCGGTGTGCGCGCTGGCGGGGATCGCGACCAACGCGCAGGCCCCGGCGGCCGACCAGGCACAGGTGCAGGAGTTGGCCAGGCGGGCCGCCGCACGCATCAGCGCCCTGCAACGGGAGGCCGACGCGCTCGCGGCGCGCGAGCGGACACTGCTCGACGATTTGCGCCGGCTCGAAGTCGAGCGCGACCTGCGGACCGAGCAGTACGCGCAGGGCGAACGGGACCTCGCCACCATCCAGGACGATCTCCGCACGACCGCGACGCGCATCGATCAGATCGAGGCGCGGGCGCGGGCGCAGGCACCGGCGCTGTCGTTCCGCATGGTCGAGTTGTACAAGCTCGGCAAGGCAGGCTACGCCCGGCTATTGCTCAGCGTCGACAACCTGCACGAGGCAGGGCGTGCCTACCGCTTCGTCTCGGCGCTGCAGCAGTTGGATCGGCAACGCGTGGCCGAGCACGGCCGCACGCTCGCGGACCTGCAACGCGCCCAGGCCTCGCTGGAAGACCGGCGGCGGCAACGCCTCGTCGTCCAGGAACAGGCAGGTGTCGCCAAGGCGGCCGCCGCCAAGGCGGCGACCGCACTGGCCGCGCTCATCCAGCAGATTGATCAGCGCCGGGACCTCGCCGCCCAACTGATGGGCGAACTGCAAACAGCCCAGCAGAACCTGCAGCGCCGGCTGGCCGGATTCGAGCAGGGCGGGCGCGCCGGAGCGGCTGGCGCGGTGGCCTTGCCACTCCGGCCGTTCCGTGGCGACCTCGACTGGCCCCTCGACGGGCGCATACTCGCGTCGTTTGGCCGGCAGCGCTATGAGCGGTTCAACACCGCGATCGTCAGCAACGGCATCCGCATCGCGGCGCCCCCTGGCGCCCCCGTGCGGGCCATTCACGAGGGCACAGTCGTGTTTGCCGAGCCATTCACCGGGTTCGGCAATCTGGTGATCGTCGACCACGGCGGACAGGCATTTACGATGTACGGCACCCTGTCCACCATGACGGTCGCGGCCGGCACGCACGTGATCAGGGGCCAGAACGTTGGCACGGCCGGGGCGTCACCCGACGGCGTCCCCTCGATTTATTTCGAACTGCGCGTCGACGGCAAGCCGGTCGATCCACTACAATGGCTCAAGAAGAAATAGTCGAATCCCCTTCATCATGACTACGCGCACCCGCATCGCTGTTGTCCTGATCTCAGCCCCCGTCCTGGCATTTGCCGTGGTGGGCAGTCTGCTGGGCCGGACATCAGCTCGTCAGGAAACCTATCCTCACCTGCGGGTGTTCGACGACGTGTTCAGTCTGACGACGGGCAATTATGTCGAACCGGTCGACGTCGACAAGCTGATGCACGGCGCGATGCACGGCCTGGCGGATTCGCTCGACGCCGACAGCGCGTTCCTCACAGCCGACGAAGTGAAGGCCGTTGAATCCGGCGCGCCGCTGCCGGCGGGCGATGTTGGCGTGGATCTGACGCGGCAGTACTACCTCCGGATCATCGCCGTTCGGGACGGATCGCCGGCCGCCAGGGCTGGCCTGCGCTCGGGGGACTTCGTGCGCCTGATCGATCGACAGCCGACCCGGGAGATGTCGGTCTGGGAAGGCATACGCAAACTGCGCGGCACGCCGGGCACGCCGGTGAGCGTCACGATCATCCGGGGGAATGCGGCCGATCCGCACGTGGTCAGCCTCACGCGCGAAGCGATGACGCCGGCTCCGCTGACCTCGAAGATGGCGGGCCATGGTGTGGGCGTCATTCGGATTGCCGAGTTCACGGACCAGACACCATCGGCGCTGCGCACCTCTATCGTGCAACTGCAGAAAAGCGGAGCGAAGGCGCTCGTCCTCGACCTGCGCAACACGGCGCGGGGTCCGCTGCTCTCCGGCATTGCGACGGCGCGGCTGTTTGTCGCGTCGGGCACGCTGGCGATGCAGGACACGCGTGGCACGAGCCGCCAGACGATGGTGGCCGCAACGGGCGACGGCAGCCTGGCCGTGCCGCTGGCGCTGCTGGTGGATATCGGTACCACCGGTGCGGCGGAGTTGTTTGCCTCGGCGCTGGCCGGGCAGAAACGCGCGGAGCTGTTCGGCGAGCGAACCGGAGGCCGGGCCGCGCAGCAACGGCTGTTCGCGCTGCCCGACGGCAGCGCGCTGTGGATGTCCTACGCCTGGTACCTGACACCGGCCGGGAACCCGATCCACGAACGCGGACTGCAGCCAGACGTGGCGATTGAACAGCCCGATATCGAGTTTGGCGCGGAGCCTCCAGCTGCTGATGCGACGCTCGACAAGGCGGTCGAGCGGCTTGGCAGCCGGCTATCGTCGTAAATCGCTTGACACGCCAGTACACGTTGCGTATAAACGCGACGGCGCAGTGGGAGCGGTAATCCCACCCCAGCAGGGTCCAGTTGAGGAGGACAGATGAACAAGCAGGAGTTTATTGCCAAGCTCGTGAAAGAGACGGGCGCGACCAAGGCGGCTGCCGGCAAGATGCTGGAAGCCACGCTCGCCACGATTAAGATCGCGCTGAAGAAGGGCGACACCGTGTCGTTCGTGGGCTTCGGCACGTTCAAGACGTCGCAGCGCAAGGCGCGCACCGCCCGCAACCCGCGCACCGGCGCCCCCATCAAGATCGCGAAGCGCCGCGTGCCGCGCTTCTCGGCTGGCAAGGCCCTGAAAGACGCCGTCAAATAACGGCGTTGCGCTGCAGCGTTCGGGACACCCCGGTCCTGCCGGTTCGGGCCCACAACGGGTCCATCCAGCACTGGTCGGCAGGGCCGGGAACCCACCTCGAAGCCCCTCCTTCGCGTTGACTGATCTGCAAGCCGGTTGCTATACTGGCTGGTCCGGTAAGCCTTGTCTTTCCGATGATTAGGCGCGTAGCTCAGCTGGTTAGAGCGCCTGCTTGACACGCAGGAGGTCAGCGGTTCGAGTCCGCTCGTGCCTACCATTTCCCCACGTCCTTGTGGCAGACAGGTCGACTGGGGTGAGGAGCCGGGCCCCTCGCAAGGGGCGGGACGTGCCGATCAATTGATGGATCAGATTACGGTTACACTCCCGGACGGATCGAGCCGGGGAGTCACACGAGGCACTCGCATCAGCGAGTTTGCGGCATCGATTTCGCCGAGGCTGGCGAAGTCTGCCCTGGCCGCAGTTGTCGACGACCGGCTCGTCGACCTGTCGAGCGCGATCGAGGCCGACCAGTCGATCCGGATCGTGACGGCGGACAGCCCGGAAGCGCTCAACCTGTACCGTCACTCGACCGCGCACCTGATGGCCGCTGCGGTGACCAACCTGTTTCCGGGCGCCCAGTGCGGCATCGGACCCGCCACCGACGACGGCTTCTTCTACGATTTCGTCGTGGATCGCCCGTTTGTGCCCGAGGACCTCGAGGCCATCGAAGCGAAGATGCGGGAGTTCGCCTCGCGCGACCTCCGCTACCAACGACAGCTGCTGCCCAAAGACGAGGCCAAGGCGTACTTCGCCCAACGCGGCGAACCGCTCAAGGTCCAGCTCATCGAGGAAAAGGGCGGCGCGACGGTGTCCTGCTACGCCATCGCCGATGTGTTCACCGATTTCTGCACCGGCCCGCACGTCCCGTCCGCGAACAAGCTGAAGGCGTTCAAGCTGCTGAGCACCTCGAACGCGTACTGGAAGGGCGACGCGTCCGGCCAGCCGATGCAGCGTATCTACGGAACGGCGTTTTCGAGCGACGCCGACCTGAAGGCGTACCTGCTGCGGATCGAGGAAGCGAAGAAGCGCGACCATCGCAAGCTCGGCCGCGAGCTGGGACTGTTCACCTTCCACCCGTGGGCGCCGGGCGCGGCGTTCTGGCTGTCGAAGGGCACGACGCTCTACCACCAACTCGCCAACTACATGCGCGAAGTGCTGTTCCCCGCCGGCTATGTCGAGGTCAAGACGCCGCTCATCTATAACAAGGCGCTCTGGGAAACCTCCGGCCACTGGCAGCACTACCGGGAGCACATGTTCCTGGTCGAATCCGAAGGCCAGCAGATGGGCGTCAAGGCGATGAACTGCCCGGGCCACATGCTCGTGTTTGGCACCGGCACGCGCAGCTATCGCGATCTTCCGCTGCGCCTTCACGAGCAAACCCCGCTGCACCGCAACGAACCGTCGGGCGTGCTCTCCGGACTGACTCGCGTCCGGCAGTTCGCGCAGGACGATGCGCACATCTTCGTGATGGAGTCGCAGATTGGCGAAGAGGTCGAGCGGCTGCTGCGACTGGTGCAGCGCGTGTACGGCGACTTCGGGTTGACCGTGCAGATGAAGCTGTCGACGCGGCCCGGGCAGTTCCTGGGCGAAGTGGCCACCTGGGATCACGCCGAGTCCGAGCTCAAGCGGGCGCTGGATGCGGTTGGACTGCCCTACGACATCAATGCGGGCGACGGCGCGTTCTACGGGCCGAAGATCGACTTCGATGTGATGGATGCGATCGGCCGCAAGTGGCAGTGCGCCACTATCCAGCTCGACTACCAGTTGCCGCAGCGCTTCGACCTGAAGTACATCGGGGCCGACAACACCGAACACTGCCCGGTGGTGATCCACAGGGCGATCTTCGGCAGTTTCGAGCGCTTCATCGCCTTGTTGATCGAGCACTATGCCGGCGCGTTCCCGCTCTGGGTGGCGCCGGTGCAGGCCATCGTGCTGCCGATCGCGGATCGGCACATGGCGTACGCTGCCGGCGTGCGGGATACACTGGTGGCGGCCGGGCTACGCGTGGAGCTGGACGACCGCCAAGAGAAGATCGGGTACAAGATCCGCGAGGCGCAGCTGCAAAAGGTGCCCTACATGCTCGTGGTCGGCGATCGCGAGATGGCCGAAGGCACCGTGGCGGTGCGAAGTCGCGCCGCCGGAGACCTGGGTCCGCGCGCTCTCGACGCGTTTGTCGACGCGGCCCGGGAAGAAATCCGCCGCAAGGGGCACGAGCCCCAGGCATTGTAAGGGGAGGCGCATATCGCTTTTGAACGTTCTGGTCCGCGCCGTGAAGAACGCACCCGTACCAACGAACGCATCCGCGTCCGCGAAATCCGGGTGATCGACGACACCGGCGCTCAGTTGGGCATCATGCCTCCGCCGCAGGCGCTGGCGCTGGCGCGCTCCAAAGGTCTGGACCTGGTCGAGGTGGCCGCAGCGGCCACCCCGCCGGTGTGCCGAATCATGGATTTCGGGAAGTACCAATACCAGGAGCAGAAGCGCACCCGCGAGGCTCGGAAGCACCAGAAGGTGATCGAGGTCAAGGAGATCAAGTTCCGTCCCAAGGTCGACGAGCACGACTACCAGTTCAAGAAGAAGCACATCGAGAACTTCCTGGCGGACGGCGACAAGGTGAAGGCCACGATCTTTTTCCGCGGCCGCGAGATGGCGCACCCCGAGATCGGGCTGCGTATCCTCGAACGGCTGATCGAGGAGTTGGGTCACGAGGCCGTGGCCGAGAACATGCCTCGGCGAGAGGCCAACACGATGCACGTGATTCTGGCCAGGCGCGCGGGCAGCGGACCCAAGCAGGCCGCCGCCCCACGACCGGCCCCCCGCCCGGCGGCGGTCCAGGCCGAAGCCGTGCCGATCGTCGAAGCCGTGCCGATCGTCGAAGCCGCGCCGGTCGTCGAAGCCGCGCCGGTCGTCGAAGAGGTGCCGGTCGTCGAAGACGTGCCGGCCGAAGCCGGGGTGGAGCCCAAATCCGAGGATGTCGGTCCGGACGCATAGTGCTTCGACTCGCGAATACCGTTGCGTATTCTGGCGAATCGATTAAGTGAATCATGCTCGCTCAGCACGACGTCCTGAGTGAATAAGTTCGTTGCCGAGCTTATGAATCGAAGGGCATAGGCGGGCGGGCCACCAATCGTCAGACGACAGGAGAGTAGAGACGTTATGCCGAAGATCAAGACCCATCGCGGCGCCGCCAAGCGGTTCAAGAAGACGGCGTCTGGCAAGTTCCTGCGCCACTCCGCATTCAAGCGTCATTTGCTGGGGAGCAAGACGACCAAGCGCAAGCGGCAACTGTCGAAGGCCACCGTGGTCTCGGAAGCCGACCACGCGACGCTGGAGAAGATGCTGCCGTACAAGTAAGCGCAGGGCGCACGCAGAGTTGGGGCCGCATCTTTGACTCGGGGTTGCCACCCCCCGCGATCGATGTCGGTCCTGTAACGGGCTGGGGCCACCGATGCCCCGCCCATGGTCCACTGAACATGTAGTGGCTGAAGAGAGGCAATAATGCCGAGAGTCAAGCGTGGCACCGTCCGGAGAGCCAAGCGTAAACGGCTACTGGGACGCGCCAAAGGGTTCTTCCTCAACAAGAGCAAGCTGTACCGAGCCGCCAAAGAGGCGGTCGACAAGGCCCTGGGATACGGGTTTGTCGGTCGTCGCAACAAGAAGCGGGATTATCGCCGGCTGTGGATCGTCCGCATCAACGCCGCGGCCCGCGAACACAACTGGACATATCGGGAACTGGTGCATGGACTGACGCTGGCCGGCATCACGATCGACCGGAAGCACCTCGCGGAGCTGGCGGTCAACGACAAGCCCGGCTTCAAGACGGTGCTCGATCAGGCGCGCCGCGCGTCGGACGCCGCGCCCAAGCCGGCAGCAGCGCCCAAGCCTGCGGCGCCGGCGAAGCCGAAGGCCACCACGGCGAAGGCGAAGACCACCAAGGCGAAGGCATAGCGCCGAAACGACAGGCGGCGGAGCAGCTATGGCAAAGACAGAACGGCCGGTCGTCACCGAGGCGCTCGATCGGCTTGAAGACAAGGTGAGATTGCTCGTGGCTCTGGTCGGCCGGATGCGCAGCGAACAGGCGCAGACGGCCGACGCGCTCCAACGGGCCACCCGCGAACTCGACGAAACCAGGACCCGCCTCAAGGAGGCGGGCGAGGCCAGCGCCGAGATCGCCGCGCTCAAGGACGAGCGCGAGGTGATTCGCACGCGCGTCAGCTCGCTGTTGGCGCAGATCGAGGACCTTAACCTGTAGCCGCCATGGCTGATGTCGTGGTACCCGTCGAGATTCTCGGGCAGCGGTACCCGATCCGCGGCACGCTGGATGCCGCGTACATCCAGCAGCTTGCCAGTTTCGTGGACGAGAAGATGCGGGCGGCCGCCGGCATGACGTCGGAAACCGATTCGGCGCGCGTGGCCGTCGTGGCCGCCCTCAACATCGCCGACGAGGTGTTCCGGCTCAGGGGCCCCGCCGAGAGCCACGAGGCCGAAGTGGCCGCGCGGCTGGCCAGCCTGGAACAGTTAATAGACGAAA
Organism: Acidobacteriota bacterium; assembly: GCA_026393675.1. Taxonomy (NCBI): domain Bacteria; kingdom Pseudomonadati; phylum Acidobacteriota; species Acidobacteriota bacterium. The sequence goes on from JAPKZQ010000017.1 coordinate 28,912, forward strand.
CGCTCGCCGGCTGAAGCGGTACGGGGCGCTTGACCCCCACCTCCCCCCGTTCTAAGATCCATCCAGACTTGAACTTGGGTGCCCTGCTTTGTGCGTGATGGTCGGAGGCTCGTTTGAGCCAACGTTTCACACAAGGAGCTGCGATGCCGAGCGGTGTGCATGCCTCTGCGAGAGGAAGCCTGAAGCCCGGCTCTCATAGCGGTTCCACCTGCTAATGGCAGGTTCATCGACCTCTCCACACGGCAAAGCGGGGCCTTTTATCCATCTAGCCCACCACGGCTGCCATCGCCGCGGGGTTGCCACACCCGCCAGGGCGCGTAGCCCCCGCGAGATCCCCGCCCCCGGGGGATCTCGAAAGGACGCGGCATGAATGAAGTGTTCTGGTTCGTCAACGCCTTGATTACCGCGGCGGTTGGCACGATTTGCCTGTTCGTGTGGTTCGGGAATCGGAAGCGTGCGGCCGTCGAAATCGTGGGACGCGCCGAGGAAAAGGCGGCCAGCCTCGTGCGGGACGCCGGGCGCGAGGCCGAGAACAAGAAGAAGGAAGCGCTGCTCGAAGCCAAGGAGCGGACGCACGAACTGGTGGTCGAGGCCGAGCGTCAGGCGCGCGAACGCCGCCAGCAGTTGGCCGGGATCGAGCAGACGCTCAATCGCCGCGAGGAAAAGCTCACCGAACGGGCCACGCTCCTCGAACATCGGGAGAAGGAACTTCGCACACAGGAGCAGGCGCTGCAAAAGCGGGACAAGGCCAGCACCGAGGCGGCCGCGAAGTACCAGGCGCTGGTGGCGGATCAGCAGCGCGAATTGCAGCGTGTGGCCGGGCTGACAGCCGACGAGGCCCGCGAGCTGTTGCTCAAGCAGATTGAAAGCGACGCGAAACGGGACGCCGCCAACCTGGTGAAGCGCCTCGAGGCCGAAGCCCGCGAGAGCGCCGCGGCGAAGGCCCGCCAGATCATCACCGAAGCGATCCAGCGGAGCGCCGCCGAGCACGCCGTCGAAACCACCGTGTCGGTGGTCGACCTGCCGAGCGACGACCTCAAGGGACGCATCATCGGCCGCGAGGGCCGCAATATCCGGGCACTGGAGATCGCCACCGGCGTCGACTTGATTGTCGATGACACGCCGGGCGCGATCATCCTCTCGGGCTTCGATCCGTACCGGCGCCAGATCGCCAAGCGCGCCATCGAGCGCCTGATCGCCGACGGCCGCATCCACCCGGCACGGATCGAGGAGGTGGTCGAGAAGGTCAAGGCCGAGCTCGATGAGGAAGTCCGGCGCGAGGGCGAAGCCGCCGCCTTTGAACTCGGCCTGCACGATCTGCACCCCGAGGTGCTGAAGCTGATGGGCCGGCTGAAGTACCGGACCAGCTACGGACAGAACGTGCTGGACCACTCGAAGGAAGTGGCCTTCCTGGCTGGCACGATGGCCCGCGAAATCGGATTGCGCACGCCGCTGACGGTGCGTGCGGCGTTCCTGCACGATATCGGCAAGGCCATCGATCGGGAGATGCAGGGCACGCACCTCGAGATCGGGCTCGAGTTCCTCCGCAAGCACGGCGAACAGCCGGCCGTGCTCGACGCGGTGGCCGCGCACCACATGGACGTCGACTGGCCGTCGCTCGAAGCGATGATCGTCCAGGCGGCCGACGCGATCTCGGCCGCGAGGCCTGGCGCCAGGCGCGACATTCTCGAATCGTACGTCAAGCGGCTCGAGAAGCTCGAAGGCATCGCCGATTCGTTCAAGGGCGTGTCGAAGGCGTTTGCGCTGCAGGCCGGCCGCGAGATCCGGATCATGGTCGAAAGCGAAAAGATCACCGACGAGGAAGCGATCTGGCTCTCGAAAGACATCGCGCGGCGCATCGAAAACGAACTCGAGTACCCAGGCCAGATCAAGGTCACCGTCATTCGAGAGACCCGGGCCGTTGAGTACGCCAAATAGCGTCGCGGCGACCGGCGAGCACGCGCTGATCGATCTGATCCGGACGCGTGTGCCTCCGGCCCCGTCGTGGGTCACGCTCGGCATTGGCGATGACGCCGCCGTGGTCGAGCCCGAGCCGCGCTCGCTGGACGTGTTCACGACGGACGCGCTTGTCGACGGCGTCCACTTCGATCGGGCGTTTACCCCGCCCGACGCCATCGGTCATCGTGCGCTGGCCGTCAACCTGAGCGACCTGGCCGCGATGGGAGCCCGCCCGCGTGTGGCGCTGCTCTCGCTGGTACTTCCGGCGGACCTTCTACTATCCGATCTGACGGCCATCGTCGATGGCCTGCTGGCACTGGCCGCCCGGCACAAGGTGGCCTTGGTCGGCGGCAATATCACCAGAACACCTGGTCCGCTCTGCATCAGTATCACCGCCGTGGGTTCGGTCCATCGGAGGAAGTTCCTGACACGGTCGGGTGCGCGCTCCGGAGACGAGGTGTGGGTCAGCGGTCAGGTGGGCTCGGCCGCAGCGGGGCTGGCCTCGCTCGCCTCGGGCGCGAGAACCGCCCACGCGATGACCGCGTGTGAAGAGGCCTACCTCCGGCCCGAACCACGGGTCCGCCTCGGACTCCTGCTCGCCAGCAACGGCGCGGCGTCGGCATGCATCGATCTAAGTGACGGACTGGCCGATGGCCTTCACCAACTCGCGCTCGCCTCGGAGGCAGGCCTTGTCGTCGACGGACAGGCCCTGCCGGTGGCGGCTGACGCGCGCGAGTGGTTTGTGGCGCACCAGGCCGATCCCGTCATCGCAGCCATCCGCGGCGGCGACGATTACGAACTGCTGTTCACGGTCAATGCCCGCCAGCGCGCGAGGCTCAGGTCCGTGCGGCAAACGCTCGGGCCTCTGGCATTGACCCGGATCGGCACGGTCACCGCGTCCCGGACGGTCCGCCTGAAAACGGCCTGGGGCGAATCGCCGGTGCCGGCCGGGTACGAGCACTTCAGATGATCCACGTCGCGCGCGCCCTGCTCCGCAAGTGGATCGAAGCGCTGCTGCACATTCACGACTCGCCGCAGCGGACGGCGGCGGCCTTCGCGGTCGGCGTGTTCTGGGGCTTTTCCCCGTTCTTCGGCCTGCACACCATCCTTGGCCTCATCGGCGCCGTACTGTTGGCCGCCCTGGCGTATCTAATGGCGCTGCCCGCCATCGTCGCCGGCCGAACACACCTTCATCTGCGGACGCACGCGGTCGCGTCGACGGAGTCGCGCTGATGCTGTCGCGATCGGGCTGGCAGAAGATCGTCGTCACCGCGCTCGCCGCGTTCTTTTTCGTCGCGGTGTACGAGGTCACAATCTTCGACTCCCGCTATGCCGCCAGGCAGGCGGTACTTCGCGAATCGACGGCGTTGCCCGCGGCAGGCGCGAGGCTGCGGTTCAGCGCCACGGCCTATTGCCAGGGCGCCCTGACGGCCTCTGGCGTATGGCCCCGCACCGGGATCGCCGCCGCCGACCCGGTGCTGCTGCCTGTCGGATCGGTCATCCAAATGCTGGCCGAGCCGCCCTACTCCGGCGTCTACACCATCATGGACACAGGCCCCATGATCCAGGGACGCCACATCGACATCTACATGTGGAGTTGCACGGAAGCCCTGCGCTTCGGCCGCCGCTCGGTGGAAGTCACCATCATCCGCCTCGGGTGGAACCCTCGCGACAGCACGACTGATGTGCTGCCGTCGCATCCGCTCCCCCTCGGCGAACTCGAACGCCTCAAGTAAAGCCCTTGTCTCACGGATTGTGGCAGGCGTTTTCCTGGGATCGCCGCCCCTCGACCGTGCTCGGGGCGTCCTGAGCAACGCCGAAGGACGGGCTCCCCGACTTCGCTCGTTGAGCTTCGTCGAGGTCTCGCCGTAGCGCTACGCGCGGAGGCGGATAGCCCGGCCCAAGAAAGAGCCACGCTGGAGCGTGGCGATCCCAGGGTGCAAGCCTATCCCGTCGCCTCCGACTGGCCGATACTGCTCTCATGAGGGGGGAGTGTTCCCGTATGCGTCTGTCATGGGCCTGCGGCCTGCTGATTCCGCTGGTCGTCGCGGCTGCGATACCGGCATCCGCCCAGATCGACGAACCGAACAAGGGCAGCATCGCTGTTGGCGGCGATTCCCGTGAAGGCCTGGGTGGTTCGGCGCAAAGCCTCCATGTCTTCAGGACTTCCCGCTCGACCCAATCTGGCGCCGCCGCTCCTGCCAATATCGTTTCATCCGTTCGGACACGGCGTTTCTTGCTGCAGCGCTCATCTTCGCAGTTGGGGTCACCCGTCGGCGCCCAGCGGCCGTCGCCGACGGTTTCGACCGCTTTGGTGGTTCTGCAGGCGTAGGGCTGACGGACGATTTGGCTCCAGCCGGCCCACTCTTCCGACCGATTTGGTCCGACGACTTCGCGGCCTGCGTCGTCTTCGGTGCCCGGCTGCGCCGTAGTGCCTGGATCGGCGCTGCTCGTGCCAGTTCCACCCCGAACACCCCGGCCACATCCTCGTCAGCCAGTATCTTAGACGAGGCCGGCCGCATCTTCGAGAGCGGCACATCGGTGCCGGCCCGTGCGAGCAGATCCTGCTCGTCGACCTGGCGCAACCGGAACAACAGCGCCGGCTGATGGTCAAGTCGCGCGCCGACGCCATAGAGCACCGCGGAGACGTGCTTGCACATCGATGCCCAGTCTGGACAGCTGCATGTGAATTCGATCTCGTGCGGCGTGGGAAACAGTCCCGTACCCTGTTTACAGAGATGCTCCATCACCGCCGTGGACAGCCGTCCCTGCAGCAGTTCGACCAGCGAATCGATCCCGCCGGCGCAGTGGCGGCAGATGGTCTTCCACCGCGAGGCCGGCACTTTCGCCACCGTCACCATCACGGAATAGACGTCCGATCCGCTGACGAGAGCCGTCACCTGACCGGCGGCGATCTGCAGATCGATGACCGAACCATTGCGCACGTAGGTACGCCCGCGCGGCAGCCGGTTGGCAAAATCGCTGTAGCGCTCGAGGTTGTCGCACCACGCGCCGCCCCAGAATGTGGTCGCGATCCTGCGCCCGACGATCTCGATCGGCGAGACGGCCTTCCCGGACTTACGCAAGGCCTTCTGTGTCCGAAGCGCCTGTCGACGCCGTTCCGCCCGTGTCACGTACGGCCGCCACCCGTAGTCGTCGTAGTCGTATCGCGCCACTATCCCTCCTTGAGCGCCGCGTTGACGTCGAGTGCGACAAGCCGCAGCAGTTCTTCGTTGTTCATTTCGGTGAGCAGCAGATCGCCGCCGCCCTCCAGCAGGTCCCTGGCGAGCCCGCGTTTTGACGCGATCAACTCGTCGATGCGTTCCTCGACCGTTCCGCGGCACACGAACTTGTGCACCAGCACGTTACGCGTCTGGCCGATTCGGAACGCGCGATCGGTGGCCTGATCTTCAACGGCCGGATTCCACCAACGGTCAAAATGTACCACGTGTGAAGCCGCCGTAAGGTTGAGTCCACTGCCACCCGCCTTGAGCGACAGCACGAAGAACGGCACGGTTTCATCGTCCTGGAACCGTGTCACCAGATCGCGTCTGGCTCTTACCGGTGTGCCGCCATGCAGGACCAGGCCAGGTCGCCCGAACACTGTCCCAAGGTGCGCAGCGAGTGGCGCCGTGATCTCGCGGAACTGGGTAAAGATGAGCACCTTCTGCTGGCGCGCCGCCACGACCTCAGCAATTTCGGTCAGCCGGGCCCACTTGCCGCTGTCGGCTGCGTTCCAGGCCCCGTCGCCCAACCATTGCGAGGGATGATTGCAGATCTGTTTGAGGCGCATCAGCGACGCGAGCACGAGCCCTCGACGCGCCATGCCATCGGCCCGCTCGAGGCCGTCGCGCAGGTCGCGCAGCGCCTGCTCATAGAGCGCAGCCTGCTTCCGGCTGAGAAGGGCATATGCATTCACTTCGGTCTTCTCGGGCAAATCCGAGATGACCGACGCATCGGTCTTCAACCGGCGAAGGATGTAGGGCCGCACCAACTCGCGCAGTGGACCGTACGCGTTGTGCGGCCGGTCGGCGAGGCGCTTGGTGAGTGCGGTGAACTGTTTCGCGGAACCCAGCAACCCGGGGTTGATGAAATCGAAGATCGACCAGAGATCGCCCAGGCGATTCTCAATCGGCGTACCGGTGAGGGCGATGCGCGTACGCGCGTGCAGCGCCTTGACGGCCCGGGTCTGTTTCGCCTCAGGATTCTTGATCGCCTGGGCTTCATCGATGATCACCATGTTCCAATCGGCAACGGCCAACCAGGGCAGCGCTCGGACCGATCCGTAGCTGGTAATGACCACGTCCGCCTTGCGCAGTCGGGTCTGGTCAATCGACTTCAACTCGTCGGGCAGCATGGCAGACGGGTGGGCGATGATGGCCGTCAGCGTCGGCGCGAATCGCGCGATCTCGGCGGCCCAGTTGGCCAGCAGCGATGCGGGTGCAACGAGCAGGCTGGGGCCGTCACCCGAGACGGACCCGGCGTGTCGCTTCAGCACGAGCAGGAGTGCCAGCACCTGGATCGTCTTGCCGAGTCCCATGTCGTCGGCGAGGCACGCCCCGAGGCCGAGCGACGACAGCAGGTGCAGCCACCGTAGACCCACCTGCTGGTAGGGGCGCAGCGTGCCGCGCAGATCCGTGCCCGGGTTTATCCGCGCGAGCGCCTCCGGCCCGCTCAAGGTCTGAAGCGTGTGCGCAAGCCACGGACCCGCGACGACGCCCGCCCACTCACCGCCGTCTGCCCTGGCGCTCTCGCTGGCCGGCGCGCCGGTTCCCGCGAGCAGACGCATGGCCTCGGCGAAGGTGACCCCGTTTGTGCTGGCCGCGCGATCGATCCGGCGGAACTGGTCAATCATGCCGCGCAGGCGTTCGCGATCGACCTCCACCCACTTGCCACGAAGAAGCGCCAGCCCCTCCACACCATCGAGCACCGCACGAATCTCGGCCGGCGTCAGGGGCTCACCATCGAGCGTCACCTCCATCTGGAAATCGAGCAACGCGTCCAGGCCGAGGCCACCGGGCGCCTTCGCGCCCACCGTGGCGGTCACCTGAGGGCGCGGCGGCCGGCCGCTCTTCCAGTTCGCCGGTACGCGGACCACGACGCCGGCTTGTTCCAGCGCCTCAACGTCGCGAAGGAAGGTGACCGCCTCGCGCGGCGTCCAGCGCAGCGGGTGAAAGATCTCGCCCTGGTCGACCATCGACTTCAGCCACGCGCATCGTTCGGCGGCGCGCTGGACGGGTAGCAGCAGCGAGAGCAGGCGCGTCTTGTTGGCCGCACCGGCGTACTCGCGCAATGCCTGGCCGAGCGGGAGATGCTGGGGTTTCGCCTGAGCGGATAGGCCGTGTGTGTAGGTGGCGAGAAACGCGAAGGGCGCTTCCGGGTCCTTGCGATTTTCGGCGAGGTGGAAGCACACGCGGCCAACGGTGTTCCAGGCGGGGTTGAACACCTGCAATGCGTCCTGGATACTGGTGGTCGTCGTGGCGATCCGGCGGGCAAACGCTGTCTCGATGGCGCCCCACAGGCTGCGGAGCACCGTGGTCGTCAGATACTCGGCGCCCGCCATCGGCGGCGCTGCGGCGACGATATTGCTGAGGACGACGTCCTCTGGCGTCGCAATACCAAACCGGCCAGCCGCCGCGTCGTCTGGAGCGTGATCGTTATCGGCGCGTTGACTGACGTGCGCGTCAGGATGCGCACAGATCGCTGTGACGAACTGTGTGGCGAAATCCCGCCAGTAGGCCAGCACGGGGGACAGTGTCGTCCCGACTTCTCCGGCTCCGAGCTGCAGGAGTCCCTCACCCGATCCTCTGCTGAAGGCATCGAGCAGTCGCGTGGCGACATCGCGGTCCGTGCCTGGTGGCTCGCCACCCTCTGTCAGCAACAGGTGACCGCGTGGTGTCAGGACGGGCGCCAGCAACGCGAGGGCGGTTGACGATGGCGGGGTCACATCAAATCGCCATCACGTCAAACTGCTCGTGATGCAGGTGGAGGTCGGGCTTGATCGACACGGTCTTGCCGAGCGTGTCCTGCAACTCGCGCAGCACTGCGGACTCCTCCTCCCGGAGGGCCTTGGCGATCTCCGGATTGACCCGCAGCACCAGCCCCGGACCGTCCAGTTCGGCGCCGACCTTCCGCACCTCATCGAGGATCTCGTAGCAGATCGTCGCGGCAGACTTGATCACGCCGGTGCCCGAGCAATAGGGACACGGATCGGTCATGACGCGTTCGAGGCTCTGTTTGACCCGCTTGCGCGTGATGATGATCAACCCGAAATCCGACACCTGCACGGCCTTCGACGGCGACCGGTCGCGCCGCAACTCCTGGTCGAGCGCCTGCGCCACTTTCGTGCGGTTCTTGCGCTCCTCCATGTCGATGAAGTCGAGCACGATGATACCGCCCAGATCGCGCAACCGAACCTGCCGGACAATCTCTTTCACCGCGTCCAGGTTCGTCTTGACGATCGTGTCCTCGAGCCGATCGTTGCGCTTGCCGACGAATCGACCCGTGTTGACGTCAATCGCCACGAGCGCTTCCGTCTGATTGATGACGATGTAGCCGCCTGATTTCAGCCAGACCTTGCTGCGCAGCGCCTTGTCGATTTCTGACTGGACGCCGTATTCCTCGAAGATCGGAAAGTCCTTCGTGTAGTGTTTGACGCGCCCGGCCAGCGCCGGCATGAAGCGCTGCACCTGTTCCTTGACGTTCTGGAACTCGGCGGGGTCGTCGACCCGGATGGCGGAGTACTCGTCGGTCAGCAGGTCGCGAACCAGCTTCGACACGAGCCCCTGCTCCCGGTACACCACCGCCGGACAGCGAGACGAGTCGACGCGCTGACGGATTTCGCCCCAGATCCGCTGGAAGTACACCAGATCGTTCGTCAGATCCTCCTGCGGGCGGCCGGCGGCCGCCGTGCGGATAATCACGCCACCAGTGAAGCCTTCCTTCTCGCGGAACTGCTTGACGATGCCCCGCACGCGCGACCGCTCGTCGCGCGACTCGATCTTGCGCGACACGCCGATATGGTCGACGGTCGGCATGAACACGAGAAACCGTCCCGCCATGGTCGCGTGCGAGGTGAGCCGTGCGCCCTTGGTGCCAAGCGGCTCCTTGACGATCTGGACCAGAATCTCCTGCCCTTGCTTGAGCAGGGTCTCGATCTTCGGCGTCTCGCCGCGCTCATGCTCCTTGCCCTGGTCGCCCCCGCCATCCTCGCGAGCCCCCTCGTCTCCGTCTTCGGCGTCGACGCCGAGGCGCTCGAAGGCCTCCATGGTGTCGACGACGTCGGACACGTACAGAAAGCCATCGCGCTCGAGACCGATGTCCACGAACGCCGACTGCATGCCGGGAAGCACCTTCGACACACGGCCCTTGTAAATGTTGCCGACGACCCCGCGCTGTCGTTCGCGTTCGACCGACACTTCCATAACCTGGTCGTCCTCGAGAATGGCCACCATGGTCTGATGGCCGTTCGAGGTGATGATCATTTCCTTGTTCACGAGTTGGTAAACCTCCGCATCCTCACATTGAGGATGAGCCCGAAGCCGGCAAGCGTCGCGATCAGGGACGAGCCGCCGTAGCTCATGAGCGGCAGCGTGAGTCCCTTGACCGGCGCGAGTCCCGCCGACATCGAAATGTTGTAGAGCACCTGGAACGTGAAGCTCGACAGTACACCCACGACGAGATAGGTACCCAGGCGGTCGTTGGCGAGCCTGGCCGTCTCGATCGACCGTACGACGATGAAGAGGTACAGGCCGAGGACAGCCAGCACGCCGACAAAGCCGTGCTCCTCCGCCAGCACCGAGAAAATGAAGTCATTGTGGCGCGCCGGCAGGAAGCTGAGCTGTCCCTGCGTACCTTTTCGGAAGCCCTGCCCCCACAGCCCGCCGGCGCCCACGGTGATCTGTGCCTGGATCTGTTGATAGCCCTTCCCGCGGGGATCACGCCACGGGTCGAGGAACGTCACGACGCGCGCCTTCTGATAGTCCTTGAGCGCGTAGTTCCAGACGATGGGCGCGGTGACAATCGCCAATGCCAGCAGCACGCCTGCCACGCGCAGCCGCATGCCGGCGACATACGCGATGCCCAACAGCACCGACACCAGCGTGACCGGCGTGCCGAAATCGGGCTGCGCCCAGATGAGCAGCAGCGGCACCGCCGTCATCACTCCGCCCACCACCAGGTTGCCGGTGGACGGGATTCGCTTCTGGTTGGCCGCGAACAGCCTGGCCAGCAGGAGCGCCACCACAATCTTGGCGAACTCGGACGGCTGGAGATTGAACAGCGGCAGCGGAATCCAGCGTCGGCCGCCGCCCCGCACGACGCCAAAGATGAGCACGTAGACCAGGAACCCAAGCAGAATCGCGTAGATCACCTGCGCGCGATCGGCCAGTGACCGATAGTCGACACTCAGGCAGATGACAAGGGCGACCGTCCCGATCAGGATGGCGTAGATCTGCACGAGAAACAGGCGCGCCATGGCCGCGCGCGCCGCGTCGCCTGTCGTGCTGTAGATCATCAGCACGCCAATGACGCACAGCGCGTACACGGCCGCCACGAGCGGCCAATCCAGATGCCGGTAGAAACGCCGATCGAACATTACTGGCCGATGGCCTCCCTCTAGTGCGGACGATCCTGCCCGGCGACACCAGGTGCCGCGGCCTTGATCGGCGGCGGTTCGGGCGGAGCCAGCACCGGCAGCGGCCGCCCCGCCTTTTTTGCGAAATAGGTTTCGATGATGTGCCGGGCCAGCGGCGCCGCGTTCGACCCGTGCCCCGCGTGCTCGGCGAACACGACGCCCGCCACCTCGGGGTTGTCCTTGGGCGCGAAGAACGCAAACCACCCGTGATCGCGCAGGTCCATGTCGGTTCGGCCTGCGGCCTGCTTCCCGCCCTGCAGCGAAATCACCTGCGCCGTGCCGGTCTTGCCGGCGACATCGTAGCCGACCAGGCGCGCCCGTCCGCCCGTCCCGGCGCCGTTGACGACCAGAAACAGCCCGTCGTGCAGCGCCGCCACGGTCTCCGGTTTCAACACCTGGCCGACGACGGCGTCTGCGGCGGGTGGCGTCTTCCATCCAGAACCGTCATTGACGGCGCGCACCAATCGCGGCGTGAGCCGGGTACCGCCGTTCGCCACCGAGGCGTACGTCAAGGCCAGCGACATCGGCGTCACCGACACCTGGCCCTGTCCGATAGCGACCGAAATCGTCTCGCCCGAATACCAGCGCTCGCCGGTATGCGCTCGCTTCCACGCGCTCGACGGCACGAGGCTCTCGGCTTCGTTCGGCAGGTCGATCCCGGTCTTGCCCGTCAGGCCGAGGGCCTCCGCCCACTTGTGGATCTTGTCGATGCCCACCATATTGCCGACGGTGTAGAAGTACACGTTGCACGACTGCTCGATGGCGTGGCGCAGATCGACGGTGCCGTGCCCGCTCTTCACACTGCACTGAAAGAACCGGTCAAAGAACGTCGCTCCACCGTGGCACGTCACCTTGAAATCCGGCGTGATGATGCCTTCCTCGAGCGCCGCGGTCGCGACCACGACCTTGAAGGTCGAGCCCGGCGAGTAGCGGCCCTGTGTGGCGCGATTCTGCAGCGGCCGGAGTCGATCGGTATTGAGCCGCTTCCAGGTGGCCGGGTCGATCCCGGCCGCGAAGACATTCGGATCGTAGGACGGCACGCTGGCGAGCGCCAGAACCTCCCCGTTTCTCGGATCGAGCACGACGGCCGCTCCCGCGTATCCGGACACGCGGAAGGCGTCCTCGGCCGCCTGCTGCAGGTCGTAATCGATGGTCAGTTGAATCCGACGCCCCTCGGCCGCAGGCGCTTCGGCCAGCGTCGTGATCTCGCGGCCCACGTTGTTCACCATCACCCGCCGCTCGCCGTCGGTGCCCATCAACAGCTTGTTGTAGGCCTTCTCGACACCAGACTGCCCCACCATCGATCCGCTGCGCAACCCTTCAGACGCCATCTGCGCTTCACTGATTTCGCCCACGTACCCCAGCAGGTGAGCGGCAAGCCCGCCGGACGGGTACCGCCTGGTCGGCACGCGCTGGACGACAACCCCGGGCAATTCGAAGTCCAGCCGCCGCGCCAGCACGGCTGACACCTGCGCCAGCGAGGCGTCCTCGATGACGACGATGGGCTGGTAGCGCGGTGTGCTCATGTGCCGCGCGACCGTGTCTCGCACCCGCGACTCGGCAACCCCGGTGGCGGCGGCCAGCAACTGCATGGTCTGATCGAGATTCTTGCTGTGCTCGCGGAGAATCGAGATCACGTAAGCATCGCGGTTCTCGACCAGCACGCGACCGCTGCGATCGAACAGGATCCCACGCGGTGCGCGCAGCGCCATGCGCCGCTCGGTATTGGCCTCCGCCATCTCCCGGTACATCTGGTTGTGCAGCACCTGGATGTACCAGAAGCTCACGCACAGCGCGGCGAAGCACACACTGACCGCCACCGAGAACACGGTGAGTCGCAGAGCCGTTCGACGCCGGCCATCGGCCGTTCCGGTCACCATAATACGTCAGTGAAACCGCACCTTCCGGCGACGCTCGCGCCGGTTCCGCCAGCGTTCGGGCAGGCCCGGCAGGGTCTCGACGAGACCGAAGAGCACGATGCCCACGACTGCGTTGACCAGGGCCCGCACCGTCAGGTCCAGGTACGGCTGGTCGAACTGGCGCAGGCCGAGCAGTTGATAGAGCCCCATGAACACCGCGCCGTGCACCACTGTTGCGCCGGCAAATAACAGGAACCGCGGGATCGTCTGCGTCACGATGAACTGCGTCCCGATGTAACCCGCCAGGAATCCCGCCAGGCTCAACGCCATCCCGCCAATGCCCATCACGCCGCCGACCAGCCCATCCTGCGCCAACCCGGCCAGCGTGCCGCCGAGCAATCCGGCAACCCGGCCGTAGAGGAGCGCCGTGGTGACCACCGCCACCAGGACCAGATCGACCGGCAGACGAAACGACCCCGTCATCCGAGCCAGCACGCTCTGCAGCATGAGCGCGATCACCACGGCCGCGATGGTGCGCACGGCCTTCATTGTCTGACCTGCGCGTCTGCCGGCGGACGCACCGGCGCTGGCTGGGGCGCCGGCTCGACGACGATCAGCACGGATTCGAGGCTCGTGAAATCCACGGCCGGCCGCAGAATCACGATCCGGCCGACCCGCTCGACGTACCCGACCACGATCCCCTTCTGATAGACACCGTCGACACCGGCCGTCACCACCTGATTGCCCCGCTGCACAACGGCGGAAGACGCCAGGTAGTCGAGCCTCAGCGTGCCATCGCCGTTCCCGAGCACCACGCACTGTGCCCGGGACGGTTCCACGATCACGGCCGCCGCCGCACTCTTGTCCACGATGAGCTGCACGGTCGCCGCGTGCGCGCTGGGCCACACCACGCGTCCGACCAGCCCCGCCGGCGTGATCACCGGCATGTCACGACGCAGCCCGGCATCGCTGCCGCGATCAATCACGATCGACCGGAACTCAGGCGACACGCTGCCGCCGATGACGTCGGCCCCGGTCGTCTTCCACGTGACACGGGCGCGCAGGTCCAGCAGCGCCCGCAGACGCTCCACGGTCTGCGACGCGGCCCGCTCCTGCTGAAGCTGCACGCGCAGATCCGCCAACTCCTGGCTCAGCCGCTGGTTGTCCGCCCGGACACCCCACAACGCGACATAGCCGTCCCAGACGGCCTGCCCGGCGCCGACAACGGCCCAGGCGCCCCGCTGCGTTTCGGTGAGTCCGGACGCCAGCGCCGCCTGCAGCAGCGACACGCCGGATCGCGTACTGACCTGCGTCGAGATGAGCAGGATATGACCCACCATGACCGCTATAAACAGATAGCGGACGCGGTGGCGGGTGTCGGGAAGGGCCATCTATCGCCGCCCGCGGTACCGACGGCGCCCGAGCCACGCTCGGCCGGGCGCCTCGGGCCAATCGTCGTGTCAGTCGATGGAGATCTTGCGCAGCAGGTTGAAATCCGAGAGCATCTTGCCGGCGCCCAGCACGACGGACGCCAGCGGATCCTCAGCCATCGCCACCGGCAGTCCGGTCTGCTCGCGGAGCCGCTTGTCGAGGTTCTTGAGCATCGACCCGCCCCCGGTCATCACGACACCGCGATCGACGATGTCGGCCGAGAGTTCCGGCGGGGTCCGCTCGAGCGCCACGCGCACGGCGTCGATGATCACGTTGACCGTCTCGGCCAGCGCCTCGCGCACCTCTTCGTCGCTGATGGTAATGGTCTTCGGCACGCCCTCGATCAGGTGCCGGCCTTTGATCTCCATCGTCAAACGCTCTTCGAGGGGGAAGGCCGATCCGATCTCCATCTTGATCTGTTCGGCCGTCCGCTCCCCGATGAGCAGGTTATAGTTCCGCTTGATGTACTGAATGATGGCCTCGTCCATCTCGTTGCCGGCCACGCGCACCGCCTTGCTGTAGACGATTCCAGCCAGCGAGATGACGGCGATGTCGGTGGTGCCGCCGCCGATATCGACGATCATGTTGCCGGTCGGTTCGGTGATGGGCATGCCCGCGCCGATGGCCGCCGCCATCGCTTCCTCGACCAGATGCACTTCGCTGGCCTTCGCGCGGTACGCGCTGTCCTTGACGGCGCGCTTCTCCACCTGGGTGATCTCGGACGGCACTCCGATGACGATCCGGGGTCTGACCCACATGGCGCCGTTGTGCGCCTTCTTGATGAAGTAGGTCAGCATCTTCTCGGTCACTTCGAAGTCCGCGATCACGCCATCCTTCATCGGTTTGATCGCCACGATGTTGCCGGGCGTCCGGCCCAGCATGTCCTTGGCCTCGCGGCCGACGGCTTCGACCTTACCGTTGATCTTGTTGATGGCCACAATCGAGGGCTCGTTCACCACGATCCCGCGGCCGCGCGCGTAGACGCACGTGTTGGCCGTGCCCAGATCAATGGCGAGGTCGCTCGAAAACAACGACAACAGGGAACGAAACGCCAACGCTCTCACTCCTTGCGGCCTTCCTCGTTCTGCGAGGCCAGGCGAATACCGTTCTTGCCGTTCTCCTTGACGCGGTACATGGCGAGATCCGCGGCATGGAGCAAATCCTCGGGGGTGGTCGCATCACCCGGCAGCGTCGCGATGCCGACCGACGCCGTCAGCCGCACACTGAGCTGGTGCGCCGCCAGGAACGCGTACGAGGCCAGCCGCTGGCCCACGCGCCTGGCGACGACCACCGCGCCGGGACTCGCCGTCTCGGGCAGCACCACCACGAATTCGTCACCGCCATAGCGGGCGACCACATCGCTCTCGCGCGCGCACCCGCGGATCACCATCGCCGCCTCGACCAGCGTCCGGCTCCCGAGCAGATGGCCGTGCCGGTCGTTCACCATCTTGAAGCCATCCAGATCGATGAACAGCACCGACAGCGTGCGGCCGTACCGGCCCGCCCGCTTCGTCTCGCGGATCAAGGCCTCCTTGAGGTACCGCGAGTTGTACAGCTCGGTCAGGTCATCGGTCACCGACAGCGCCTCGACCCGCTGAATCCGCTGCGCCTGGTCGATGGCCACCGCAACCGGCTCGAGGACCTGCTGCAGCAGTGGCAGAACCCCCGCCCCGAATCGTGGAACCAGGCGGCTGGCGGTCCGATCGAGGCCAACCAACGCGCCAATGGTCCGTCCCCGAGCCAGAAGTGGAAACCCGATGACCGTCGCCACCACCGGCTGATTCACGCGCGGATCGGAACTCAGATCGCGCGTGAAGAACTCCTCGCCATGGTCGGTGATCCACGCGCCCACGGTGTGGAACGCCGCCAGTGAGCCATCGTCTGCATCGGTCGACGCCACAAGGGACACCGACCCGGGCCCCTCGTTGAGGACGACGCCCCAGATGGGCGCCGGCATCCACCGGCTGACGCGCTCGATCAACACCTGGGCCGCCGTCGCCGGGCGATTCTCGCCGTGCGAGGCGCGCACCACCTCGACGAGCGTGTCGTTTCGTCGCAGACACGCGCGCAGATCTGGCTGTACACGCCAAAGCCGATTCGACAGATCGGACGCCGCGGCGCCCGCTTTCCGAACGGTCTTCACCGGTGACACTCGAGGGACCGCCAATCGATGAAGCGGGCCGGCCCGCTAAGTTCCTCAGTCCTCAGCAAATATAGCACAGCGCCAGCCCCTGGCACCTCCAGATCCAACCGGCTGGATAGTCACCATTTTAGGGGTCTGGCAGGATAGAATCTGCCGCATGAGAACGCTCGCCTCAATGCTGCCACCGGTTCCCGACCGTCTGCTGGCGCTGGCACCGGTCGATATGGCGATTATCGCGCTGTATTTCGCCGCGGTGATCGCGATCGGGTTCTACCTGAAGCGGTACACGAAGACGGGAGACGACTTCTTCCTCGCGGGCCGCGAAATGACCGCGTGGGTCGCCGGCCTGAGTTTTCTGGCCGCCAACCTCGGCGCGCTCGAGTTGATGGGCTGGGCCGCGGCCGCGTATCAGTACGGCATTCTCGCGACGCACTGGTACTGGATTGGCGCGATCCCCGCGATGCTGTTTCTCGGCCTCGTGATGATGCCGTTCTACTACATCTCGAAGACGCACTCGGTGCCGGGGTATCTCAAGCTGCGCTTCGGCGAGCCGTCCCGCGCGCTGTCGGCCGTGTCGTTCGCGCTCATGACGGTGTTGATGAGCGGCATCAACATGTACTCGATGGCGCTGGTGATGAAGGTCGTCCTCGGCTGGGACATTAACTTCAGCATCTGGGTGTCATCGCTGACGGTGGCGCTCTATGTCTGCCTGGGCGGATTGTTCTCGGCCATCTTCAACGAGGTGTTGCAGTTCGTGCTGATCTGGCTCGGCGCGCTGCTCATCCCGATCCTGGGCATGGTGGAAACAGGCGGATGGAACGGCATGGTCACCCGCATCTCCCAGAACTTCCCCGGCCAGGACTACACCCACATGTGGCGCACGATGGGATCGTTTACCGACAATCCGATGGGCATCCACTGGACCGGCATCGTGCTCGGCTTGGGGTGGGTGATCTCGTTCGGCTACTGGACGACGGATTTCCTCGTCGTGCAGCGCGTGCTTGCCGCCAAAGACTTGCGCTCAGCCAGGATGGCGCCGATCATCGGCGCCGGCTTCAAGATGATGGTGCCGTTGATTGTCATCCTCCCGGGCCTGCTCGGCCTCGCGCTGCTGCCGATGAAGCTGACGGGCGAGGCGCAGGCGATCGCCAGCGGCGGCCACAGCTACAACGAAGTGCTGCCGCTGATGCTGGCCCGGTACTGCGGGCCGGGCCTGCTGGGCCTCGGCATCACGGCGCTCATCGCGGGGTTCATGTCGGGCATGGCCGGCAACGTCAGCGCGTTCGCGACGGTGTGGACCTACGACCTTTACAGGGCGCTGATCCGCAAAGACGCCAGTGACGCCCACTACGTCTCGATGGGCCGATGGTGCACCATCCTGGGCGTGCTGGTGAGCATCGGCACCGCGTACCTGGTGATGCAGTTCTTGAGCATCATGGACTACGTGCAGGCGCTGTTCTCGTTTTTCGTCGCGCCCCTGTTCGGCACGGTACTGCTCGGCATGCTGTGGAAACGCGCGACGCCTGCCGGAGGATTCTGGGGGCTGCTGACCGGCACGCTGTCGTCGATCGGCATGTGGGCCTGGGTGAAGCTGGATCCGAGCGCGCTCCACTACATTGCGTTCTCGAGCAACGCCAGGGACATGGCCGAGAACATGTACCGCGCGCTGTGGTCGTGGATCGTGTGCGTCGTGGTGACCGTGGTGGTGAGCCTGGCGACGCGACCGAAACCGGAGGCCGAGCTGAACGGGCTGGTTTACGGCTGCACGACGGTTCCCCATGACCGCGACCTGCCGCTCATCAAGCGCCCGGGATTCTGGGCGGTTGTCGTGGGCATCGTGTTCGTCCTGCTCAACATCATCTTCTGGTAGGAGGCGTCATGCGTGAAGGACATGGACGGCTGTCGATCTGGTTTTTCGTGGGCCTCCTGTTGTTCGCTTACGGTCTGCTGATTCTGGGCGTCAGTCTCTACGAGCTCTACGTGCCGCCGGCGCGGGAGGTGGTGCTGGGCGAATTGCACATGGGCATCTGGTGGGGGGCGCTGCTGGTTGGACTCGGGTCGCTGTATACCCACTTCTACCATCCCCGGAGGTATCGCTCATGAGCGCAGCCGCACACACTCGCCCCATGCTCGGCATCATCGTCGGCAACCGCGGATTCTTTCCCGATCACCTCGCCAGGACCGGCCGCGAAGACATGCTGGCCGCCCTCGAACGGGCCGGCATCTCCGCCACGGTCCTCGGGCCAGACGACTCGAAGCACGGCGCGGTGGAGACCTACGAAGAAGCCAAGCGCTGTGCGGCGCTGTTCGCGTCGCACCGCGATGACATCGACGGCATCATCGTCACGCTACCGAACTTCGGGGACGAACGGGCGGTGGCCGACACGCTTCGGCTGGCCGGCTTGCGCGTGCCCGTGCTGGTGCAGGCGACGCCGGATTCGGCCGGCCGGATGCTCATCGCCGACCGGCGCGACAGCTTCTGCGGCAAGATGTCGGCCTGCAACAACCTGACGCAGTACGGCATTCCCTACTCGCTGACGACGCTGCATACCGAGTCGCCCGAGTCGGAGACCTTCCGGCGGGACCTCGAGTGGTTCGCCGGCGTCTGCCGCGTCGTGCGCGGGATGCGGAACCTGCGCGTCGGCGCGATTGGCGCGAGGCCAGCGGCATTCAACACCGTGCGCTACAGCGAGAAACTGCTCGAAGCGAGCGGCATCACGGTGGAAACGGTCGACCTGTCGGAAATCCTCGGCCGGGTGGATCGGCTGAAGGAAGATGATCCGATGGCGCAGGCCAAGCTCGGTGCCATCACCGCCTACGTGCCGGTCTTCGACACACCGAGGGCCGCGCTCATCAAGATGGCCAAGCTCGGCGCCGTCATCGACGGATGGATGAAGGAGACCGGCGTCTCGGCAAGCGCCTTCCAGTGCTGGACGGCGCTCGAGACGTACTTCGGGGTGGTGCCGTGCACGGTGATGAGCATGATGAGCAACGAGCTGATGTCGAGCGCGTGCGAGGTCGACATCTGCGGCACGATCGCCATGCACGCGCTCCGGCTCGCCTCCGGCACGCCGAGTGCGCTGCTCGACTGGAACAACAACTACGGCGAGGATCCCGACAAGGCCGTCTGCTTCCATTGCAGCAACCTGCCGAGGACGTTTTTCACGGAAGCGCGGATGGATTACCAGGCCATCATCGCGGGCACGGTCGGCAAAGAGAACACGTTCGGCACGTGCGTCGGCCGCGTCAAGAGCGGGCCGATGACCTTCGCGCGCGTCTCGACAGACGACCGCGCGGGCAGAGTGTGCGGCTACGTCGGCGAGGGCGCATTCACCGACGATCCGCTCACGACGTTCGGTGGCGCCGGCGTCGTGCACATCCCGCGGATGCAGCAGTTGCTGCGATTCATCTGCGAACGCGGCTTCGAGCACCACGTTGCGGCCAACCTCTCCTCGACCGCGGCCATCGTGCACGAAGCGGCCACGAAGTACCTGGGCTGGGAGATGTACTGGCACGGGGTTGGGGATTAGGGGTTAGGGATTGGGGATTCGGGGTTCGGGAGCAACCCGCACCGGCGCACAGTCGTGCCGACGGGAGGACGGCTTCCGGAGCGGCCCCTCGAACCAAGCCGACAGCGAAGTCCTGAGCGAAGTCGAAGGGCGGCAGTCTGCAAAACGTGCCGTGAGGGCCAAGACAGGCGTGGGGATGGGGGTCCCCACGCGACATCGGCGACACACCCCGGCAAGGCGCGTTTTGCCGGCTTGCGTGAGCGGGGACGCGGAGGAACCGTCCTCCCGCCGCGAGGATCAGGGTTAGGAGTAACACTGTGACCGTTGTCGCCGGCGTGGATTTCGGCACGTTGAGTGTCCGCGTCTCGATCTTCGACGATACGCGCGGACGGCTCGGGGCGGGCACAGCCGACTACCCGCTCCAGCGGAGCAAGGACGATCCGAACCTCGGCACGCAGAAGCACGACGACCAGATGCGCGCCCTCGAAGCGGCCACGGGTCGCGCCATCGAAGAGGCGGGGATCGACGGCCACACGATCGCGGCCATCGCCTTCGATACGACCGGGTCGAGTGTCGTGCCGGTCGGCGAGGGTCTGGTGCCGCTCGACCAGTATTACCTGTGGTGCGATCACCGGGCGTGGCAGGAGGCCGGCGAGATCACCGCCACCGCCCACGAGAAGAAGCTGCCTGCCATCGACTGGTGCGGCGGCGTCTATTCATCCGAATGGGGATTCTCGAAGCTCCTGCACTGGCTCCGCCACAATCCCTCGAAGCGTACGAGCTTTGTCACCGCGCTCGAGCACTGCGACATGGTGGCCGCAACGCTCTGCGGCATCACGGACCCGGACGCCCTGCCGCGCAGTGTCTGCGCGATGGGTCACAAGTGGATGTGGAACCCGGCCTGGGGCGGCCTGCCCGATGAGGAATTCCTCACCGCCGTGGATCCGCTCCTCGCTGGCGTGCGAGCCAAGATCCGCGGTCGATTCAGTACGTCCGACCAGATCGCGGGCCGTCTGACTCCAGCCTGGGCCGCCCGGCTGGGCCTCGCGGCCGGCACGCCGGTCCCGGTCGGCGCCTTCGACGCCCACTGGGATGCCATCGGCGCCGGCGTCAGGCTTGGCGATGTGGTCAATGTGATCGGCACGTCGACCTGCATCATCGCGATAAGCGAACAGGCGGACCTGATTCCGGGAGTGTGCGGCGTCGTGCCTGGATCGGTTCATCCGAACTACACGGGCATCGAAGCTGGATTGTCGGCGACTGGTGACATCTTCGAAGCGATCGCGCGGCGCGCCGGCACGACCGTGACGGACCTGTCACAACATCTCGGCGCGTACCGCGCCGGCCAGACCGGTCTGCTTCGCCTGACGTGGGACAACGGCGACCGCACGGTGCTCGTCAACCCGGAACTGGGCGGCATCACGCTCGGCTGGAACCTGACCCACACGGCGACAGACGAGCTCTTTGCGGCCATTGAAGGCACGGCGTTCCACACGCGTGTCATTTTCGAACGCATGGAGCAGCACGGCGTCCCGATCCGCCGGATCATCAATGCGGGAGGCATTCCCCGCAAGAACCCGGCGCTCAATCAGATCTACGCGAACCTGCTCGGCAAGCCCATTCTGGTGCCGACACGGGAATCCACGAGTCTGGGCGCGGCGATTTTCGCCTTCATGGCCGCCGGCGCGTTCAAGACGATCGAGGAAGCGCAGGACCGGTTGTGTCCGTCCTACGACGTGATCGAGCCGCAATCCAGCGCCGTCGACACGTACAACCAGATGTATCCTCTGTACCGGGATCTCTACTTCGCGCTCGGCCGGCGTGGTGCCGATGCGGTGCCACTCGGGCACGTGCTGCCGAGATTGCGAGAGATCGCGGCACAGGCGAGGGCCACACGATGAAACTGCGTCGGCTGCGCGACGAGGTCTGCGACGCCAACCTCGAACTGGTCCGGCGCGGACTGGTGATGGAGGCGTTCGGCAACGCCAGCGGCATCGACCGCCCATCGGGGCTGGTCGTGATCAAGCCCAGCGGCGTCGACTACGCGCGACTCACGCCGGCCAGGCTGGTCGTCACTGACCTCGACGGCCGCGTGATCGAGGGCACATTGCGGCCATCCTCCGATCTGCCCACCCACCTGGTGTTGTACCGGGCGTTCCCCGGTGTCGGTGGCATCGTCCACACGCACTCGAGAATGGCGACCGCCTGGGCGCAGGCCGGTCGCGAGGTGCCTTGCCTGGGGACGACGCACGCCGACTACTTCCCCGGCCCGATCCCGATCACGTTGCCGATGACGCCACGCGAGATTCGCCAGGCGTACGAAGTCAACACCGGGCACGTGATCGTCCGCCGCTTCGCCCGGCTGGATCCGCAAGAGGTTCCGGCGGTCCTCGTGCACGGCCACGGCCCGTTCTGCTGGGGGCCGTCCGCCAGTTCGGCGGTCCACACGGCGTGTGTCGTCGAAACGCTGGCCCACCTGGCCTACGGCACGTTGTCCCTGAATCCCAACGCGCGAGCCATCTCGTCTGCGCTCCTCCAGAAGCACTTTTCCCGGAAGCACGGCCCCGAGGCCTACTACGGACAGGCGAAGGACTGATCAGGGATTGGGGATTAGGGATTGGGGATTGGCTAATCCCTAACCGCTAACCCCTAATCCCTAACTGACCGGGGATTCGCTAAGTGCTTGCAGACGCTTCGACCTGGACGATACACTTAGAAGTTCTACTTCCTGGAATGGATTAGCACTATGACGATGCTCGATCGCATGCGGCGTCACAAGGGCTGGCTCAAGTGGAGCCTGGCCCTGGTGTGTCTTACCTTTGTGGTGTTCTATATCCCCAGTTTCCTGGGCAACGGCGACGGCACCTCTTCCAATGACGAAGTGGCGCGGGTGGATGGCACCAGCATCAACGTCTCGGAGTTCCGCCGGGCGTACCAGAGCCAGGTCGCGGCGTACCGCCAGGCCTACGGTGCCGGCATCAGCGAACAATTGCTGAAGCAGCTCGGATTCGAGCAGCAGGTGCTGCAGCAGTTGATCAACGAGCGCGCGATGGTAGCCGAAGCCGGACGCCTCGGCATCACCGTGACCGATGAGGAAGTGGGCCAGCGCATCGTGTCGATGCCGGAGTTCCAGGAAAACGGCAGGTTCGTCGGCGAGCAGCGCTACCAGATCACGCTCAGGAACGCCCGTCCGCCCCTCTCCCCGCCCGAATTCGAGGCGAGCCTCAAGCGCCAGTTGCTCATCCAGAAGCTGCAGGCCGTGGTGACCGACTGGGTGAGCGTGACCAACACCGAAGCCGACGCGGAGTATCAGCGCCGCAACGAGAAGGTCAAAGTGCAGCTCGTGCACATCTCCGCCGATACGTTCCGCGCCCAGGCGACGGCGACCGACGCCGAGATCGCGGCCGCCTTCGAGAAGAACAAAGAGAAGTACCGCATCGGTGAGCGCCGGAAGGTGAAGTACCTGCTGATCGATCTCGATGCCCAGCGCAAGGGCGTCATAGTGCCCTCGCGCGAGGTGGAGCGGTTCTACAACAACAACATCGAGACATTCTCGACGCCGGAGCAGGTGCGCGCGAGCCACATCCTCCTCAAGAGCGAAGGCAAGGACGAGAAGGCCGTGCGGGCCGAGGCGGAGAAAGTACTGGCCGAAGCCAAGAAACCGAACGCCGATTTCGCGGCGCTGGCCAAGAAGTACTCCGAGGACGAGCCGACCGCCAAGCAGGGCGGCGACCTCGACTACTTCGCAAAAGGCCGGATAGGCCCGGAATTCGACGAGGTCGCGTTCGCGCTCGCGCCCGGCACGATGAGCAACGTGGTGAAGACCAGCGTCGGTTTCCAGATCATCAAGGTCGTGGACAAGAAGGCGGCCACCACCCGAACGCTCGAGCAGGTGCGGGCGCAGATCACCGAGCAACTGGCGATGGAAAAGGCGCAGAAGGCCGCTGATGGCCTGGCCGATCAGCTGGCGAAGGAACTGAAGACGCCGCCGGATCTCGACAAGGTCGCGGCGTCGCGCGGATGGAAGGTCCAGGAGACCGGGTTCTTCA
The DNA here is from genome assembly GCA_026393675.1 of Acidobacteriota bacterium. NCBI lineage: Bacteria > Pseudomonadati > Acidobacteriota > Acidobacteriota bacterium. Next base: position 52,497 of record JAPKZQ010000017.1, read on the forward strand.
CGCGTGAAGAGCCGCTGCTCAGCCTCGGCGGATCGCCGCAGGTGTCGGCCGAAATCTTCCAGCTTGGCAACAACGAAGTCAGCGGCGCCTTGCGAGTGGGCCGCGGGTACGCGTTTGCGGCGGTCTCGGGTCGCGAAGATCCACGAATCCCCACGCTCGACGAGGTGAAGGACAAGGCCCGCGACGATGTGATCAAGGAGAAGGCGAGCAAGCTGGCGTCTGAGAAGGCGGCTACGCTGGCGGCGGCCCTCAAAACGGCGATCGATTTCGTGGCAGCCGCCAAGAAGGCCGGGATCGAGGCCAAGACGAGCGATCTCGTCGCGCGCGGCACCGCGCTGCCGGATGTGGGCATGAACGCCACGGTGGAGAAGGCCGCGTTTTCACAGGCCATCGGCGCCGTGAGTGATCCGATTGCGACACTGGATGGCACGACGATCCTGAAGGTCATCGAGCGGAAGGACATCGCCCCGAGCGAAGCCGCAGGCGCGCGGGAGTCGATCAAACAGGATCTGCTCGGCCAGCGGCGCAATCAGTTCTTCAACGCCTACATGATAAAGGCGCGCCAGAAGATGAAGATCCAGATGAACCGCGAGGCCCTCGATAGGTCGACCGGCGCGTAAGCGAACGCACGGCTTCTTCAAACCCTGGAGGTTGACGTGCTGAGTCCTTCGGTGCACAAACACGGCCACGCACTTGTGCCCTCAGGACTCAGTGCTGAGGGAGCAACTGCGGCCCATGCGCTCGAAAACGAGACGCGGCCGCACTTGCGACTCGAAGCGCTGAGGCAGGCCACGAAGGCGACACAGTTGGTGGTGGCTGTGTGCGCCACGCTGGTGATGACAGCAGGAACACTTGGCGCCGAGCGCCACACCCAGTCTTACCAGCAGCTACGACCCGTGGGTGCGCGCGGCTCGACCCCCCACGCGGATCTGTGCCCAACTTGTATCGACGCTGTTCTTTCTCTAATATCGGAATCATGAATGACTCGACCATCGTTGTGGCGGGAGCTGCTGGTAATCTCGGCGGACGCATCGCGAGAGCTTTGCTCGAACGGGGAGCCAGCGTAAGAGCGCTTGTTCGCCACGGCACTGCGCGAGACAAGATTGAGCGACTGCAGGAGCTCGGCGTAGCGATTGCCAGTGTCGACTTGAGCAGCGCTTCCGAAGTGACACCGGCATGCTCGGGTGCGTCCTGCGTGGTGTCCGCGCTGCAGGGATTACGGGACGTGATCGTAGAGACGCAAACGGTTCTGCTCGACGCTGCGATCAAGGCTGACGTGCCACGTTTCATTCCGTCCGACTACTCGATCGATTTCACCAGGTTTCCACCCGGAGAGAATCGCAATCTCGATCTGCGCCGAGACTTCCACAAGCGCCTGGATAAGACGTCGATTTCAGCGACCACGATCTACAACGGTGCGTTTGCCGATATGCTGACCGGTCAGATGCCGCTCATTCTCTTCAAACTGAAGCGCGTCCTCTATTGGGGGAATGCGGACCAGCGCATGGACTTCACGACGATGGACGACACGGCCGCCTTCACGGCGAGCGCGGCTCTTGATCCGTCCACTCCTCGCATTCTACGAATCGCTGGCGATCAACTCAGCGCCCGGGAGCTGACAGCGGTCGTGAGTGAGGTGACCGGAAAGAAGTTCCGCCTGTTCCGCGCCGGAGGTCTGGGCATGCTCGGCACGCTTATCAAGGTCGCGCGCACGATCGCTCCCGGAGAGAAGGAACTTTACCCGGCATGGCAGGGCATGCAGTACATGCGTAACATGTTCGACGGCCGGGCAAAGCTAGAGCCGCTCGACAACGATCGCTATCCCAACATGCGTTGGACGACTGTGCGGGATGTGCTCTCAGCGCGTCAAGTGAGGCGCCCATCGTGAGTGCTGTTGCCATCTTTCGCCGGGCATGATCTAACGTCAGGGTGAAGCGCAACACGGAACTTGAAGCCGAGCTGGTGGCGAAGTACGCCGTGATCGCGCCTGCGTTCAGGCATGCCATACCACGTCCCCCTTGCATAAGGTCAGCACGTAGCCATCAGCACCTGGCGATCTCCACGCGTCGTGTCGCGATGTGCGCGCGCCACATCCTGGAGGCGCTCTGGCTCCGTCGTCGTCCTACTGCATGTAGCCCATGGGCATGAGCGCGAGTGGCTCGCCCCGGCGGAACAGACGAAGTGGGGCCGTCAAGGCCGCGATGGCTTTCCGATCCGTGAATCCCAGCAGCGCGGCCACCTCCGCGCGTCCGTCCACTCCCCCGCCGAACGACTCGCTCAGCACATCAAAGAGGCTTCTGCGCGGCGGATAGGTGACGAGTTCGACATTCTGGGATGGCTCGATCTTCGCGCGCTCCTTGGCCACGGCAATCGCACGGTCGAGTCCGCCGAGCACATCCACCAGGCCCAGGTGTTTCGCCTGCCGCCCGGTCCAGACACGGCCCTGCGCGATCGCATCGACGGCCTCGGGCTTCATCTTGCGCGACTCGGCAACCTTCTCGACGAACTGGTCGTAGAACGCCTGAAGCTGTTCTTCCAGCTTCTGGCGTTCCGACTCATTGAACGGGCGGACCGGCGAGTTCATCTCGGCGTTCTTGCCCCGGCTGATGGCCTCGATGTTTATCCCGAGTTTCTCGTACGTGCCGCCGGTCACAATCTTGCCCCCGTAGATGCCGATCGAACCGGTGAGCGTCCCGGGCTGCGCCACGATGTCGGGCGCCGCCATCGCGATGTAGTAGCCGCCTGATGCCGCCAGATCAGACATCGACGCGACCACCGGGCAGGGATGGGTCCCCGTGCGTGCGAGCATCAGTTCCCGCCAGATGACGTCGGAGGCGATCGTTGAACCGCCGGGACTATCGATCCGCAACACGATTGCTCGAATCGAACTATCCTTGCGCGCCTTGCGGATATATTCGACGATCGTGTCGGAGCCGACCACGGGGCCGTTGAGGGGGTCGTAACCACTCCGGCCGGAATTAATGAGGCCGATCGCGTAGATGACCGCGATGCGGGGCCCCTTGCCCAGGCCGACCGATTCCAGGCTGACCTTGCTGTAGGCATCGGCCTCGAGGCGCGAGAAGGTCTTCGTCTTCGACAGCTTCACCTTCTCCTCGATCTGGTCCTCGTACGCCACCTCGTCCACCAGGCCGGCGTGCAAGGCGTTTTCCGGAAGGTACGGCCCTTCGTCGATGAGCGCCCTCACGTCTTCGGGCCGCTTTTTCCGGCTCTCGGCCACGGCCTGCACGAGCTGCTCGAAGAAGTCGTTGTTGAGCGATTCTTCCATCTCGCGGTGCGCCGGCGTAAAGGTCTTCTCGGTGAGCTGATTGGGCGCCGTCTTGTAGTCGCCGATGTGGTAGAAGTCGGCCGTGGCGCCGATCTTGTCGAGCGTCCCGCGCAGGAAGAGCGCGTAGCTGGCGAGGCCGCTCAAGTCGAGCGGGCTGGCCGGCGCCAGAAAGACGCGATCACACCCGGTCGCGACGTAGTACTCGCGCGTGCCGCCGTATTCGAGGAAGCCAATGGCCTGTTTGCCCGACTTCCTGAAGTCCAGGATCGCGTCGCGCACTTCCTGCAGCTTGGCCCAGTAGGCCGAGGTGAGGTTGCCCGGCCTGATGATGACGCTCGAGATCCGGGTGTCGACCTTCGCTTTGCGGAGGTTGTCCACGAGACCGCGCACCGTCGGCCGCTTCGTTGAGACAAGATTTCCAAACACGTTGTCGGAGGTAATCTCGTCGAGGTCGCCCTCGACTCGCAGCGTGAGCACAGAATTGCTGACGACGGTCGGCTCCCGGCCGACCAGCATCAGCATCAGGAGCATGCCGCCCACCGAGATGGTGATGCCCAGAATCAGGATCGTAAGTACCAAGCCAACGCCGCGCCGAATTGCCACCGACGGCCTCCTTCCCACCAAAATTGCGAGTATAGCACTTGCCCCAATGGCTCCCGGCCGGGGCCCCCGACGCGGCACCCGCGTTGGGGTGGCGGGCACAGCCGCGGGCCGGTCGACAGGATGCGCCTTCAGCCGAAACCCTGTCGCAGCGGTGAACTTGCGGGCGCCGGTGTCCGTCAATACTGACTGAAGGCAACGAATGGACCGTTCCGGCGACGCGAAGGCCCGACCGCCGCGAGGATAGACGAGAAGACTCATGCAGACCACCGCACCAGGCGCGCCAGACGACCCCAGGCTCTGGGACCAGTTGAAGCAGGATTTCCGGGGTTTTGGAGACGATGTCCGGAGTGGCGGATTCTGGGCGGCGATTCGTCGCACGTTCGACGATCTGGAATCGTTTTATCTGTCTGACGAGTACCGCCTGCGCCTGCAGGAGATGTCGCGGGTCAAGCGGTTCTTCGTCCGGCTCTGGTGGCTGCTGAAATCGCTGTTCCTCAAGTTGACGCCGGCGCGGCGTGTGCTGCTCATCTTCGCGCTGTGCATTCTGTCGTTTCGCGCGAGCACTTCGACTCAAGGCAGTCATGGCGGCGCGAGTATCGATACTCCCGTGCTGGGCGCCGGCCTGCTGCTCCTGCTGCTGATGCTGGAACTCAAAGACAAACTGGTCGCCCGGCACGAACTGGCTGCGGGCCGTGCCGTGCAGCGGGCATTGATGCCGGAGGGCAACCCGACGGTGGCGGGTTGGGATGTGTGGCTCTACACCATGCCGGCCAATGATGTCGGCGGCGACCTGGTGGATCACCTCGAGGTCGAGCCGGGCCGGCACGCCCTGGCGTTGGCCGACGTGGCCGGCAAGGCCCTGCCGGCCGCGTTGCTGATGGCCAAGGTCCAGTCCACGCTGCGCGCGTTGGCAACCGTTGCGACGTCGCTGACCGACCTGGCGTCACGCGTCAATGCGATTCTCTGCCGCGACGGCCTGCCCAACCGGTTCGTGACGCTGGTGTATCTCGATGTGCACGCCGACAGCGGCCGGATCACGCTGGTCAATGCCGGGCACATGCCGCCAATTGTCGTGACCCCAGCCGGATTCCACGACCTGCCTCGCGGCAATATGGCCATGGGGTTGATGCCGCGGACCTCGTTTGAGGAGCAGCAGGTCGAGCTCCAGCCTGGCGAGATGCTCGTAGTCTACTCGGATGGTCTGACCGACGCGATGAATGCCAGCGGCGACTTCTATGGCGACGAGCGTCTGAGGGCGTTGATGCCCGGACTCTCGGCGCTCACGGCGGCCGATGCCGGCGCGCGCCTGCTCTCGTCGGTCAACGCCTTCATTAACAACGCCCGTCCGTACGACGACATCTCGCTCGTCATTCTCAAGCGCATGGCCTGAAACGTTCCGCGTCGGAGGCGACCGGCGATCCCAGCGGGTGCGAGGCGACGCGCCGTTTCGCTCCGCGTCCCCGCTCACGCAAGCCGGCAAAACGTGCCCTGTTCGAGTCCGCCGCACGTGACGTGGCGATTCGCTCCGCGTCCCCGCTCACACAAGCCGGCAAAACGTGCCCTGTTCGAGTCCGCCGCACGTGACGTGGCGATTCGCTCCGCGTCCCCGCTCACGCAAGCCGGCAAAACGTGCCCTGTTCGAGTCCGCCGCACGTGACGTGGCGATTCGCTCCGCGTCCCCGCTCACGCAAGCCGGCAAAACACGTTTCCGGCCGGAGGCGGGCCGCTCGACGCCGGCTGCCGCTCCGCGGTCGAAAACGCCGGCTGATCCCTTTGGCCTGCAACGCGTTTTGCAGACTGCCGCCCTTCGACTTCGCTCAGGACTTCGCTGTCGGCTTGGTTCGAGGGGCCGCTTCGCGAATCGTCCCGTCACCTGTGCGCCGCAGGGGCGCAAGGAGCAGGGATTGGAGGCTGGGTCTTTCGCACTGGAGGCCGGGTCTTCCGCCTTCGCGTAGAGCTTCGGCGGACCGCCGTAGCCTTGGCGGAGGCGGTCAGACCCGGCACTCAGGCGTCGGCGGCGGCCCCCCTTGGCACGCCGAAGCCGCAGGCGAAGGCGGCCGTGCCCGCCCTGTGAACATGGGGTAAGATCCGCCCGCGGAGGCTGATATATGAAGCAAGCTGTGCGCACGGCGACATGGAGCGTGGTGGTCGTGGTGTTGATGGCGGCGGCGTGGTGGCGGCCGACGCCATCGGCGCAAACCGCTTCCCCTCCCGAGTGGCAGGATCCCGTCGTCGTGGGCGTCAATCGCGAGGCGCCGCACGCCACGTTTACGATCTATCCCAACGAACCGTCCGCCCTCATCAACGCCCGATCCGCGACGCCGTTCTATCAGTCGCTCAACGGACCGTGGAAATTCCACTGGGTTCCGAAGCCGGCCGATCGCCCCGTCGACTTCTATAAGGTCGACTTCGACGACAAGGCGTGGAAGACCATCCGCGTGCCGTCCGACTGGCAACTCGAAGGCCACGACGTCCCGATCTACACCAACATCACGTATCCATGGGGCAAGGTCGATCCGCCGCTGATCCCGGTCGATAATAATCCGGTCGGATCGTATCGCCGACATTTCACCCTGCCGGCCGCCTGGGCCGGGCGGCGGGTGTTCGTCAATTTCGATGGCGTGGCCTCGGCGTTCTACCTGTGGGTGAATGGCCAGCGCGTCGGCTACAGCGAGGACAGCCGAACGCCGGCCGAGTTCGACATCACGAAATCTGTGAAATCCGGCGACAACTTGATCACCGTCGAGGTCTATCGCTGGTGCGACGGGTCGTATCTCGAAGACCAGGACTTCTGGCGGTTGAGCGGCATCTTCAGGGACGTCACACTCTGGTCGGTCGACACGGTCCACATCCGCGACGTCGAGGTGCGCGCCGACCTTGATGCCGACCTGCGCGACGGTCGCGTGGGCGTGAAGGCCGATATCCAGAACACCGCCACCAGCCCCCGGTCCTTCGCGATGCGCGCGACGCTGCTCGGTGTGCGCAATGCCAGGATTGCCGAAGAGACTGTGACGCTCAACGGCGTCGATGCCGGAAAGTCCTCATCGTCTTCGATCACCCTGGTCGTGCCGGCCCCGCAGAAATGGTCTGCTGAATCGCCCACGCTTTATACGCTGCTCGTGACGCTGCTCGACGACAAGGCGCGCCCGATCGAGGTGATTCCCCAGCGCGTCGGCTTCCGCAAGGTCGAAATGAAGGATGGCCAGTTCCTGCTCAATGGCCGCGCCATCCTCTTCAAAGGCGTCAACCGGCACGAGCACGATCCCGACACGGGCCAGTACGTCACCATCGAGCAGATGCTGCGCGACATCCGCCTGATGAAGCGGAACAACATCAACGCCGTGCGAACGTCGCACTATCCGAACACGCCGGCCTGGTACGATCTCTGCGACACCTATGGGATCTACGTCGTAGACGAGGCCAACATCGAGTCGCACGGCATGGGCTACGAGCCGACGAAAACGCTCGGCAACAACCCGGCGTGGAAGGCCGCGCATCTTGATCGCACGATGCGAATGGTGGAACGCGACAAGAACCACCCGTCAATCGTCATCTGGTCGCTGGGCAACGAAGCGGGCGACGGCGTCAACTTCGAAGCCACGAGCGCCTGGATCCATCAGCGCGACACGAGCCGGCCGGTTCAGTACGAGCGTGCCGGACAGCGCCCGCATACCGATCTCGTTGTGCCGATGTACACGCCGCCGGCAGGCCTGTCAAAATACGTGGCGACGCCGCAGTCTCGACCCATGGTGCTGTGCGAGTACGCCCACGCAATGGGCAACAGTACAGGCAACTTCCGCGAGTACTGGGACCTCTTCTACAGCCAGCGCCAGCTCCAGGGCGGGTTCATCTGGGACTGGGTCGATCAGGGCGTCCGGACGAGGATTCCCGCATCTGGCACGCGCCAGGATCATCCCGAACGCACGTTGCTCGGCGGCCCGGAATTCGTCAAAGGTTTCCGTCAAGTCGATCGCAAGGATACCTATCTGGCGTTTGGCGGCGACTTCGGCCCGGTGGACGTGCCGTCGGATTTCAACTTCTGCATGAACGGCCTGGTCAACGCCGACCGCGTCCCGCATCCCGGACTGCTGGTCGTCAAGAAGAATTATCAGTACCTCCAGATGCGTCCCGTCAATCTCGATCAGTTCATCATCGAATTCGCCAACTGGTACGACTTCACGAATCTGGACGCTGTGCTGACGGGAAGATGGGAGGTCAGAGGCGACGGCCTGATGGTCGCCAGTGGCGCGATTGCGCCGCTCAAGCTGGCACCACGGGAGAAGCGCGAGGTGACGCTGCCGATTCCGGCGATCACACTGCAGCCTGGCGTTGAGTACTTCCTGGATCTGTCGTTCCGGCTGAAGCAGCCGACAGCGTGGGGCGGCAAGGCCGGCGACGAGATGGCGTACGAGCAGTTCAAGCTGCCGATCGCGAAGCCGATCGCGAAGCCAGCCGCGCCGCCGGCAGCGGCATCCGTGGCTCTCGCCGCGCCGCTGACCGTCACCGACGGCGCCGATACGCTCGTCATCGAGGGGCGCACCTCAAAGGTCGCGTTCGACAAGAAGTCGGGCGTGCTGTCGTCGCTCGTCTATGGCGGCGTCGAACTCATCAAGCAGGGGCTTCGGCCCGATTTCTGGCGCGCGTGGACCGACAACGATCGCGGGGCGAAGCTGCAAACCAAGCTCGATGTATGGCGGCAGGCCAGTGGTTCGTGGGAGACCAAACCGGCGACGGCAGCAGAGGATTTCCCTGGCCGCACGCCGGTGGGCGCGAAGTCGTCGACACTCGACAAGGCGCCGGAACGAGCGTCGTGGGTCGTTGAGTCGGTGACCGTGACAAAGGCCTCTCCCGGCGTCGTCCGCGTGGACGTGAAGGCCACGATCCCGGTCGTCTCGTCACGCTACGCCGTGTCCTACACCATTCACTCCTCAGGAGACATCATCGTCGACGCCTCCTTTACGCCGGGCAGGAGCGATCTGCCGATGCTGCCCCGCTTCGGCATGCAGATGGTCATGCCGGCAGGGTTCGAGCAGGTCACGTGGCTCGGGCCTGGACCCGAGGAAACTTACAGTGATCGCAACGAAGCGCGTGTGGGGCTGTATCGCGGCACCGTGGACCAGCAGTGGACCGACTACTCAAAGCCGCAGGAGAACGGGAACAAGGCTGACGTGCGCTGGATCGCCGTGTCGAATCAGCAAGGCATCGGGCTGCTCGCGGTGGGCATGCCGCTTCTGAGCGCCGCGGCTCGTCATTACTCCCACGAAGACATGTGGAACGCCAAGCACACCTACGAGATGACGAAGCGGGCCGAGACGTACGTGAGCCTTGATTTCAAACAGATGGGTGTGGGCGGCGACAACAGCTGGGGCGCGCTGCCCCATCCACCCTATCAGCTGCCGGCGCAGGCGTACAGCTATCGATTCCGGCTGCGGCCGTTCTCGACGGTCGATGGCCTCCCGGCGAAGCTGGCGCGGAAGTAGGGTTTGGGGGTTGGGGATTGGGGATTCTGGACCAGGGATTCGGGGTTCGGGATTTGGGATTCCCGCCTTCGCCGGCTGCCGGCAATACCGGCTTCGGCGTGGCGGGCGGGTTCGGAATTCGGGAGATCAGCGTGACAGCGGGCTCCCCTGGGATCGCCGGGCTCCAGCCCGGCCCGTGTCGCCGCCTACGGCGTGATCGGCCAGGGTTTTTCCCACGAACGTAGCGGCCGCCGTCGCGCGATGAGCGGAACGTCCTGCCGTTGCAGTTCGAGCAGGATGCGCACCTTCTCCTTGAGCGGCAGGCGTGCCTGCGCCCGATGCCACTCGGCTTTTGCGTCAAACAGGCGCTGGACGACGGCGTCGCGAACGGCGTTCTCGTGGTTATGCGCCATCGAGTATCTCCGTTGAGAGGCCGTGACGGGTAAGGAGATCCCGCAGCCGGTTGATCGCGGAGAAAACGTCTTCGAGTGAGCTCATGGTCTACGGAGGTATTGTAGCGGCAAGCTTCGGCTGCTATACTTTTTGTTCCTGCCTGTCTCTTCGTGTGCGGAAGTGGCGGAACTGGCAGACGCGCAAGCCTCAGGAGCTTGTTGCCGCAAGGCAGTGGAGGTTCAAATCCTCTCTTCCGCACCAGCCTTCGCTCACCCTCAGCTTGCACCATCCTCGGGTGAGCTTCGGCTGGCAAGCCCAGTACTCGCGAAGGCTGTCCGCCATAGCAACGCGCCTGCGACGCCGTAGCTCGAAGAGCGAAGGCGCGAGGAGTCCTTCGCGCCGCAGCTCTACTGGGTGAGGTGTCTGCTGGACCCGGCGATGCCTCGACTGTCCGAAGAGAGAGTCCAGAATCCAGCTCTCTGCGTTATCGGCGGAGTTATCGGCACGACCCGATCGAGCGCCGATAACGATTCAATAGACACAACGGGTTGCAGCAGTCGATTGGGCACCTATTGGGTCTTTCCCGGGTTCCACCCAAATCGCCTGGCCGAACGGCGACCCAGCCTGCCGCTCGGGTCACACCACCAGGCTCGCCCCTCGGCGGCATGGCCGTCCGCATCGCACGCGCGACTGGGGTAGCGGAAGATCCTCGACCGGACAATGCCTTTGACAACATATGTCTTTGAGTGCATACTCCGGACGTGACTTGGACAGCTGATTTCCATGACGACTTCGTCGCCGAGTATCACGCCTTGCCCAGGGACGTCCAAGACGAGTTGTTGGCGTGCGTCACCTTGCTTGAACAGTTCGGCCCATTGCTAACGAGGCCATGCCTCAGACCTTCGAGCATGTCTGGAGCGGAGGGTCTCGTCGCACGGTCTGAGGCAGGCCTCGTTAGAGAATTAGGGGAGCTCCCAGGCACCGGGAGGGGTTGATTCCTCCGCCGAAGTATTAGACC